>JBKPBA010000116.1:0-18682 GCA_046726675.1 Chloroflexota bacterium | reverse complement strand
GTTCTCAATGATCGCCTCGTTCACCAGATCACAATCTGCAAAGGCTTCCAGATTCAGTGTTCCGTGCAACCCTTTGCGATATTCATCAACCTGTCCTTGCGAAAGCTTCCCTTTGCTGACCAGCGTGTCCCAGGCGCTATGAATACGTGCCATCCCTTTGTCAAGCAATTGCTGGTTCACCTCGCTGACGACTGTTTCGTATCCCGATTGCACGCAGGTTTGCGCAATACCGCTACCCATCAAGCCGCATCCGACAACTCCAACTTTTCGTATCGCCATTGGTCATCCTCCTTTGATACATCTTCACAATGAAAAAGCCAACACTTCGTGTTCTTTATGCCTAATATCGGCGTGATGGGCAGCACGTGCTTCCTCCATCACGCCAGCATCCAATACCTTCGCTTTACGAACCCGCTATGGCATAGCCTATGACATTCTCTCAATAATGGTCGCCAATCCCTGGCCACCGCCTATGCAGAGTGTGGCCATACCCAGCGTTTTGTCAGCAGTTTGCAAATCATTAATCAGCGTCGCAATGAGGCGTGCGCCGCTACAACCAAGCGGATGCCCAAGGGCAAGCGCGCCCCCGTTGGGATTGAGTTTCTCTAAATCAATGCCCATGACTTTGACCACCGAGAGCGACTGGGCGGCAAATGCCTCATTGAGCTCGATGATATCGATGTCGCTTAACTGCATACCAGCGCGCTTAAGAGCCTTTTTCATCGCTGGCACCGGACCAATGCCCATGATATCGGGTCGCACCCCGGCCACCGCCATCGAGATGACTTTGGCCAGCGGCTGAATACCCAGTTCGCGTGCCCTGTCAGCCGACATCAGCACAGCAGCGGCCGCGCCATCATTGAGTGGGCTTGAGTTCCCGGCAGTGACCGTACCGTTCTTCTTGGAGAATGCGGGTTCCAGGGTAGCCAGTTTCTCTAACGAGGTCTCGCGGCGTGGCCCTTCGTCGATCTCCATTAAGCGGCCATCAGGTAACGGCACAGGCACGATCTCACGTTTAAAATGGCCGCTATCGCTAGCAGCAACAGCTCTCTGGTGGCTGCGTAGAGCAAAAGCATCCTGCTCCTCACGGCTGATGTGATATTCGCGGGCCAGGTTCTCAGCGGTTACCCCCATCGGGATATAGCTGAAGAGGGCATACCCTAATTCAGCAGGAGGATAGGGAGAAGTGTATTCTTCGCCCTCCTTCTGCTTCATAAGGCGAGGGTTTAAGCTGGGATTAAAGCCCATCATGGGGACGCGCGACATGCTCTCGACGCCACCGGCTACGAAGGCATCGCCAAATCCCAGCATGATGTTCTGCGCCGCCATGTTGACGGCTTGCAAGCTGGAGGCGCAGAAGCGATTAACGGTCACGCCTCCTGCCGTCTCGGGGAGTCCTGCCAATGCGCCCACCAGGCGTGCCAGGTTCATACCCTGCTCGCCTTCTGGGACAGCACAGCCCAGAATAACATCCTCAATAAGCGAATGATCAAGCTGCGGGACGCGCTCGACGGCGGCTTTGACGGCAAAAGCTGCAAGGTCATCGGCACGCACATCTTTGAGTGCGCCCTTGTTGGCACGCCCAATAGGGGTACGTACGGCACTGACAATTACTGCCTCTTGCATAAGTTAGTTCTCCTTTTTAATTGGTACCTAGACTAATGTATCCATTTTCAGAATCAAAAAGAGGATTAGTCATGTTTCCATGGACAATGCACAATCAAATCCGAATCATAAACATGTAGGAAACGCTCATCTTGTTCCCTCAAGGTATCATAATTCACGCGGATGCCCGCACTGTTGCCCAATGACTTACCTCCTTCTTCCTAGAGTGTATCATTGCGATATCACAATGCTCTCACCTGGCCAGGAAGGAAAATCACGAAGAGATCACAATGCGTGATTTGCGTGCCAATTAGTCTACCCTCCAAATGTTTGACAAAATGGGAACAGGACCGATACCTGTCTGACTTTGTGATGGATTTGTGTGGTTACAGCAACTCCATGTGATGGCATCGTGAGATCAGTATTTTACGCTGTTACCATATAAAGTGGATGCGCTTTTGAGGTCATTGGCACCTCATCGAAAAACGACGCATCGTGATAAATCATTGCCTGTGTTCCGCATTTTTTGCGAAAATGCGTGCTGCATGGGTTTTCAGTGTAGAGTTTTTACATATCTCTACAGGAGAAATAAGGAATTACCATCATGAAAGAAGTACTAGCTGAAGAACCACTTCCTTTTCAGTCTTGGCGCGAGCTTATTGAGAAAACGATGAGCATAAATCCGATGACGCAAGCGTTCGCCAGTGCAGCGGAGGATGGCAAGGAAGATCCATGGGTCGCCTTGATTGACCGGCTGTGGGAGACCAATCCGTACAGCAATTTGTTGCCGCTTGATCTTGGAGAGATTCTTAGTACCTTCCAGCAAGTTTGGCTCGATACTCTCAACAATCCGACACGTCTGTGGGAGCTCTATAGCGGCTTCGTGCAACAGTATACGCAGGTGATGACCAGCAGTGCCCTCAAGTTCTGGGGACTAGACAAGGAGAGCAAACCGGTCATCGAGCCAGAGCACGGCGATAATCGCTTCAGTGCTCCAGACTGGCAGCAGAATCCCGTCTTCGATGCACTTAAACAGATCTATCTGCTAACCGCAACGACTCTGCTCAGGACGGTTTCCGGGATCGAGAGTCTGGATAAAAAACAGCGATACAAGCTCACCTTCTACCTGCGCCAATTCCTGGACGCGATCAGCCCGACCAACTTTGCCTTTACCAATCCACAGGTGATTCACGAGACCATCGCGAGTGGTGGTCAAAACCTGGTGATAGGTATGCAGCATCTCTTACGCGACATCAATGCTGGGAAGATTAAGATCACCGATACCAGTGCCTTCGAAGTTGGAAAAAATCTGGCAATAACTCCTGGCCAGGTCGTCTACCGGAACGAGTTGATCGAATTGATCCAATATGCACCGACGACCGAGCAAGTGCACAAGTTCCCCTTGCTTATTGTCCCGCCATGGGTTAATAAATACTTCATTCTGGATCTGCGGCCACAGAACAGCTTCGTGAGGTTCATGGTAGAGGGTGGCTTCACCGTCTTTGTGATTAGTTGGAAGAATCCTGATGCCTCAATGGAACATATCAGCTTCGATGATTATGTGAGCCTGGGGCCGTTGGCCTCGCTCGATGTCATCAAAGAGATTACTGGCTCGCCGAAGGTCAATACTATTGGCTACTGCATCGCTGGTACGATGCTTGCGACAGTGCCTCCCTACCTTGCTACCAAAGGCGATGAGACGGTCAATTCGGTTACCTTCGTTGTCACTCTCCCTGACATGGAAGCGGAGGTGAATGATCTTACAGTATTCCTTGGAGAGCCAGAGTTGCTCCTTGTTGAGCGAGCGATGAAGGCACGCGGTTATCTGGATAGTCAATCGATGGCGACGTTGTTCAATTTCATGCGTGCCAATGATCTGGTCTGGAGCAACGTCATCAACAATTACTTACTGGGGAAAGAGCCACCGGCTTTCGACTTGCTCTACTGGAATAACGATGGGACGCGCATGACCAGGGAGGCACATATGTTTTTCCTGCGCGAAATCTGTTTGAAGAATGGTCTCACCAAGCCCGGCAAGCTTGTTGTGAAGGGCGTTCCTATTGACCTCCGCAATTTGCGACAGGATGTGTATGCTGTTGGTACGCAGCAGGATCATATTGTTCCCTGGAAGGGGGCATGGCGTATTACACAGCTAGTAGGTGGTTCAGCGCACTTCGTCCTGGGCAGGAGCGGTCATATTGCTGGTGTAGCTAATCCCCCTAACAAATCTAAGGGGTATTGGACAAACGATAAGCCTGTGGAGAATGCTGACAAGTGGTTTGAGGGGGCTGAGTTCCATGAGGGTGGTTGGTGGACAGATTTTGTCGAGTGGTTGCAGCCGCGTTCAGGTGGGTTGGTCGCACCTCCATCGATGGGAAGCAAAGCACATTCGCCGATCGTCCCCGCACCAGGTACTTATGTGCTGGAGAAGTGATAGATAGCCTATATAGCATGTATGCGCAATCATTGAAGCGCACCACCCGGCTGTCCAACTGCCATGAGCATAACTGGTTATGCTCATGGCAGTTGGACAGCGCCTATGAAGCTTGGCCGAGCCGTCCTTTATTTATTCATGGGATGATTCTTGAAGAACGTGTACATTGCTATGCTTGCACCTGGGCCTTGAAGATCTGTAAAATTGTAAGGACCACCTCCCGACCAGGCATGCCCCATACCATTGATGAGCCAGTACTCCTCGACTTCATTTCCATTTTTGTCATTCCATTTGTATACAGTGTATGAATGACCACCAGGAACCCTGCCCTTCACGGTACTGCTGGGATGGTTAAAATCTGCATGATAGATGCCACGTGACGCAAGAAAATCTGTTTCCATCCATTGCTGCACGACCTGTTTTCCATTAATTGGCCGGGATACCATGTCTTCTGTACCGTGAAAAACGATAGTGGGAACGACACGAGCAAAACTGCCCATAGCGGCAAAGGCTGCCCGTCCTTGTCGTATTGGATCCGGCCCTCCCTGGAGGAAAGCCTGCCCTCCACTCAAGGGAGAAGTTATGGCGCCGTATTCCCCACCTGAGTGGACACCGATGGCAGCAAAGATATCAGGGTAGGTAGCGCCCAGAATAACAGACATAGCGGCACCAGCAGAGAGGCCCGTTATGTAGATACGGTGTCGATCAATGGTCCATTTAGATGTATTGTTCTCGATTTCCTGTACAATCCCAGCGATAATAGCGGGTTCCCCACCCCCACGAAACTGATTGGTGGAATTAAACCAATTCCAACATAGAGCTGGGTTGTAGACACTCAGTTGTTGTGGATAAGCGACAATGAAATTATATCTCTCCGCTAGCTGGTTCATCTGTGTGCCAGTTGCGAAGTCTAATGCGGTTTGATCACAACCATGTAGCATGACGATGAGCGGAACTGTTGTTCCAACCCGGTAGTTTTCTGGAGTGTAGACAAAATAGGGTCGGCTACCGTTAGGGCTGTTGTAGCCGAATTGTTGCCAACTAAGGTTACTCGCGTGCACACCGTGTTGGAATTGTGCCAGTAAAGTGGCAATTGTCAAGATGACTAACAGGAAGAGAGTGAAGAGGAGAGCTCTTGAGGATACTTCCCGCTGTATCAGGAATTTTCTTCTAACCATAAACATTCGTTGTTCTCCATTCATACAAAATACTTAGTTCCAATTCCAGAGAACCTGGCGAACAGATTCATCTCTCTTCTTTGAAAAACGGATGAAAATTTAAAAGTCGCATGCTTGCTTTACCCGGTGAATTGTGAGCAGATTGAGATGATACAAATGGCAAATAGTGAGCATTTTGTGATATATGGCAAGTATAGTATCTACACAATAAACTGGACGCTATGGAATAGCGGTGGTGGGTATACCATCACAGGCATTCAAAACCTTCCCGTAGATACGCTCAAGATGTTCCCTATATGCACATGTGTGCAGCAAAAGAAGGAGTTTATAATGGAAGAAAAAGTCTATCGAACCGAACTCACCCCCATGAGTTTTTTGGAGCGTAGTGCCTCTGTGTTCCCTGAAAAGACAGCAATAGTCCATGGGGATCGCCAATATACATATCGTGAATTTGCGTGGCGTGTGTATCGCCTTGCCTCACATCTACGTGCTAGCGGTTTTCAAAAGCATGACCGGGTTGCTTTTCTGTGCCCCAACACACCGTCAATGCTCGAAGCGCACTTTGCAGTTCCTGCTGCCGGTGGTATTCTGGTGGCTGTAAACACTCGTTTGAACTCGCAGGAGATTGACTTTATCCTCAATCATTCCGGCGCGAAGTTCCTTTTCGTTGATGCCGAACTCTTTCACTTGATCGAGCCACTGGATCTAGAGGGCGTGCAGGTTGTGCGGATCGACGATACTGGCTCACCCGAAGATCCTTATGAAAAGTTTCTTGCAGCCGGGTCACCTGAGGCAATCGAGAGCTGGTTGGAAGATGAGGAAGAGACGATCTCGATTAACTATACGTCAGGCACCACTGGCAACCCCAAAGGCGTCATGTATACCTATCGTGGAGCTTATCTCAACGCACTTACTGAAGTCATCGAGACGGGGCTGAACAGCAGCAGTGTCTACCTATGGACACTTCCGATGTTCCACTGCAATGGATGGTGCTTTACGTGGGCGGTGACTGCTGTAGGAGGCACACATGTTTGTCTACGAGCGCTCGATCCAGGTCTTGTGTGGGATCTGTTTGAGTCTGAAGGCGTGACGCACTATAACGGGGCTCCTACGGTACAAATTTTGCTGGTCAACCATCCGAAAGCGCATCGCCTCGACCAGCAGTTGACTCTTACAGTAGCCGGAGCACCTCCTTCGCCCACATTGCTTGGGCAGTTAAGTGAACTGAACATCCATCCCATCCATGTGTATGGCCTGACTGAAACATATGGCCCTTACACTGTGTGCGAATGGCACTCAGAGTGGGATCATCTTCCTACTGCTGAACAGGCACGCCTCCTTGCTCGACAAGGCCAGAGCAATGTAGTCTCTGATCCCGTACGTGTTATCGATGAAATGATGAACGATGTGCCTCGTGATGGTCAAACAATGGGTGAGGTTGTGATGCACGGTAACAACGTGATGAAGGGCTACTATCATAACCCGGAAGGCACGGCCTTAGCATTTGAGGGTGGGTGGTTTCACTCTGGCGACATCGGTGTATGGCATCCCGATGGCTACATTGAATTACGCGACCGTGCAAAGGATGTGATCATTTCGGGTGGTGAGAACATCTCGACCATTGAGGTGGAGCAGACAGTCGCACAACATCCTGCTGTCATGGAATGTGCTGTCGTCGCTATCCCTGACGAGAAATGGGGTGAACGTCCCAAGGCGTATGTAACTTTGAAGACAGGGGAAACAGCGACCGAGCGAGAGATTATCGCCTTCTGCCGAGGACGCCTCGCTCACTTCAAGTGCCCCGTGTTTGTAGAGTTCGGCCCGTTACCGAAGACCTCCACAGGAAAAATACAAAAATTTGTGCTACGTGATAAGGAATGGGAAGGACACGAGAAGCGTGTCAATTAGCCTGGAGGACATCCAATCTTTGTGATGATTTCGTGTGATTGCAACACTACTTTGTGATGGCATCGTAAGGTCGATGTTCTACACTTCTACTTGAGAAAGTGAACAAGTCATATTAGATGGCTGCTTATGAATCTCAGCGGCCATGATAGCGTACCTTGAAAGCCATTCCTTCAACGGCGCTAGCGCGGCTAGCTTTCGGCTCAGGAGGAATGATAGGTAGTACTAAGACATTAGAAAGAAAGGTAGGGTTTCCAGTGAAAACTTTGGAAAATGCTGTTGTTGTAGTCACAGGTGCCTCGAGAGGTATCGGGCGTGCGATCGCGGAAGAATTAGGAAGTGGCGGGGCGAAAGTGGTAGTGAATTACTTGCACCACAAGGATCTGGCTGAGGAGGTGGTTGAGAGCCTCCTAAAGAATGGAGCATCTGCGGCAGTAGCTATGCAGGCAGACGTATCAGATCCGGATCAGGCAGCTCGACTTATTGAGGACACCATCAAACAATTTGACCGGATAGACGTGTTGGTAAACAACGAAGGAATAAACGTCGATCGCTCCTTGAAGTCTATGTCCGTGGAAGATTGGAAAAGGGTCATTGAGAATGACCTGAACAGCTACTTTTACACAGTAAAAGCAGCGCTGCCCTACTTCATGCAGCAACAAAGCGGAACAATTCTCAACATCAGTTCCCTCACGGGCCAGATGGGTAACTATGGTCAAGCCAACTACGCTGCTGCTAAAGCTGGCATTATCGGGTTTACCAAAACAGCAGCCCTTGAACTGGCTCGCTTCCACGTGACAGTCAACGCTCTTAGTCTCGGCATGATAGATACCCCCGACATGTGGAGCAAGGTTTCACAGGAGATTAAGGACGGATTAGTGAAGAGAATCCCTCTCGGCCGGATGGGCACCCCTGAAGAGGTAGCCCTTGCCGCCCGTTTCCTGATTGTAGATGCGACATGGTGTACAGGCACAACCATCCAAATCAATGGGGGAATGTACATGCTATAGGGTCAGTGTGATGCGGTTTTATAAACCAGAGTAACTCTTCAGGACTTCTCACTGCCGTAGGCGGCGAGAAGTCCTGAAGAAAGTAGACCCCAATAATTACAAACCAGAAAGGATTCCGCTTATGTCCGGAAAAATGTTTACCCCAGAACTGTTTCGTCCAGAAGTGGATTACCCTGTAATCCCTTATGACCATCTCCTGCGTATGGCTGCTGAACGCAATCCCGACCGGCCAGCGATTGTTTACCATGACCTCACGCTAGTCTATCGCGAAGTCGTCTCGATGGTTAATAGCGTCGCCAATAGCCTGCTCGAGCTGGGCATACGAAAGGGAGACCGCATCTGCCTGTGTACGGGCAATCGTCCTGAGTCTACCATTACACTCAATGCAGCTTCCACGATCGGCGCGATTATTACACCAATGAACCCCTTGTACAAAGAACGAGAGATGGCTTATCAGCTTGAGAACTCCGAAGCCAAGGCAATCTTGATCAAGCAGGAGATGCTGCCACTCCTCCAGAAAGTACTGAGCCAGGAACCGTTGCCCAATCTTAAGCATGTAATCGTGCTGGGAAAGCAAGCTCCAGAAAGTATGCCAGATGCTCTCCCTTTCGCAACAATGCTCAAAGGAAGTTCGCCAAAACGCCCCAGCCCGGTCGCGATCGGCGGGGATGATATGATTGTCTTGACGTATTCCTCTGGCACCACGGGACTGCCCAAAGGAACGATGTTGAGTCATCGTAACCTGGCGACCAATCATCTTCAGTTCTTAACGGCATCAGGGATCAATTTCTCCGATACCACGCTGATCTTTGTACCGTTTTATCACATCTATGGAGTGTTACTGACGGGCAGTTTCCTGGCAGCCGGAGCCAGGCAGGTCATCATCGATCGTTTTGAACTGGAACCGGTGCTAGGCATGTGTGAAAAGCATGGCCCTACCTGGCTCTTTGCCGTCCCTGCCATGGTCCAGGCCCTTGCCAATGCCCCTGGTGAACTGACTCAATTGAAAACGGTCAAATATCTGATGTCTGCGGCTGCCCCCTTGCCTCCTGCATCTGCTAACAAATTGCAGGATAGGACTGGCATCAGAATAATCCAGGCATATGGGATGACTGAGACTTGCCCAATCACGCACCTGTCACCGCTTGATCCCGAGCTCATTCGGATGGACAGTGCTGGGTTGCCTATGAATAATACCGAGCAGAAGATTGTGGATATTGAAACAGGGGAACACGAGTTGTCTGTTGGAGAGGATGGAGAGATCATCATCCGCGGGCCACAGGTAATGTTGGGGTATTGGGGGGATCCCGAGGAGACTGCTCGTACCCTACGGAATGGATGGATCCACACGGGGGATATCGGCCACCTGGATGCAGAGGGGTACCTTTATATTGTGGATCGTAAGAAAGATATGATTAAGTACAAAGGCTTTAGCATTGCCCCTGCCGAACTGGAAGCAGTGCTTTTGGAGCACCCCGCTGTCCAGGAATCTGCCGTTGTCGGTGTACCTGACGAGGAAGCTGGCGAGATACCTAAGGCTTTTGTCGTCCTTCACGGTGACTTTAGCTATAGCGTCACCGATGAGGAGCTCATCACCTTCGTCAATGGCAAGCTGACAGGCTACAAGAAGCTGCACGAGGTGGAGTTCGTCGAGGCCCTTCCCAAGATTCCCTCGGGCAAAGTCCTGCGCCGTGAGTTGAAGGAGCTTGAAAGGGCACGGCGTGCGAGTGGGCAAATGAACATAGCCTAAAAGCATTTTCCTGGGCCATGCGCCGGTCTAAGGGTACGAGATTTTGGGAATTCTCATAAGCTCCTACCCCTGATGTTCCCTATTTCAGCAGATAGAAATTTCTCGATGAGGGAGGAAAGTTCCCTGGCATGCGTCACAAGCCCCAGGTGCCCGCCATGGTAGATGTACAGCTTTGAATATGGGATCAGACGCTGCATGATCTTTGAGTTGATTGATGGCACAAGCGGGTCGTCATCGCCGGCTATAATTAGCGTTGGCTGCCGTAAGAAGCTAAGCCATGGTAGACTGGTCCAACCCATGCCAGCCATCAGTTGATAGAAGTAGCCAAGCGGCTCATTGGATTGCATGGCATGAGCCATTTGGCGCACAAACTCCGGATTCGATCGCAGATCCCCACCATAGATGTCCGCGGCAATCTCCGACATATAAATAGGATCCTGATAGCGCTGTGGCGTCGCCATTTTGGTAAGGACGGAAGGATTACCTGGGACCATGAATGTCCCAGGTCCGGTGCTGACCAGGACCAGCCGCCTGCAACGCTGGCGGTATTGAATGGCAAACTGCTGGGCCAGGCCGCCACCCCATGAAATGCCAAGCACATCTACCTGATTGTAGCCCAACTGATCAAGCATCCCCGCTGTCATACGGGCTAGAGTCGAAAAACGGTACGGCATGGCCGGCCTTGGCGATCCGCCGGTGCCCGGCACATCAAAGCGGATGATTTCAATGTCCGGAGTAAGCTCGTCGATGAACGGCTGGAATACTTCGAAACTGACGCCGATGCCATTCATCAGCAACAAGGGTGTGCCGGTGCCCTTTCCTGGACGGATTGCGATGCGCAGAAGTTGGCCTTTGACGTTTATGATCCGAATATCATCTGGCCGTCGTTCTGCTCCCGCTTGTGCATTCATGTGGTTCAAATTCCTTCCTGCGTTGAGATAGTGCGCCATTCTTTTGTTAGCGCTGCTTCTGGAGCCCTCAGTGCCACGCAATAGCGAATACTCACTTCGGTTTTCACCAGCGCTATGAATGAAACGCACACGATCAACGCCATAGTTGATCGTGTGGAGTACGTCCACGAATATGATTTCGTCCCTATATCTGCCAGACAAGCTCCCGTCCATTGAGGGAACCAATCATACCCAATTATAACATATAACCACATCTTTTTTATGCCGCTGTCTACCGACCAGAGAAGTTGCCTTTGCGTTTCTCGGCGTAGGCGGCAAGGCCTTCCCTGGCATCTTCGCTTTGGAAGCACAACCATCTGAGGGAGGGACTGTCGTCCCTTAACATCTCAGGTTGCAGAGATCCTCCTTGCTACAGTATCCCATGCACTCCATGGAAGCGGCTGGCGCAGTTCCAATCGTTTCGTGTCTGCATTGATGGAGACCGGGACATCTATTTCCAGGCTGCTTAGGGTGGGCATGATGGTATGCAGGTAGCGACTGCGTAGTTCGTCGGGAGGTGCATCCATGATGCCCTCTTGATAGAGTTGTTGCATGTGCGGATCATCGGTGGGATCGAACCAGCAGAGCGTCTCATCCCACAGGCGCTGGAGCGAGGCGACCAGCGTGGCACGCACGGCTCCGCCAGCTGTGGCCAGACGACGCACCCAGCCATCGGCAAAGAGTGCATGGGTGCGCTCTTCCTGCACGATTTTCCGCGCACGCTGGCGTAACGGCTCGTATGTAGAATTGTAAGCCGCTTCAAAGAAGGTGGTGAGAGCGCTATCCAACAAAAAATTGGTGGCCACAAAGTCGGTCCATCCTTGAAAATCGTAATCGAGGCAGGCCAGGTGGTAATGCAAGGTGCGCGTCATGGGTTCGACCTGGCTGGGATCTGACTCAGCCTGTGTAAAGTCTTCGAGCAATGGATAGAGGGTGCGTGCATGCCCCAGTTCATCCTGTGTCATGGCAGCAGCGGCAACAGCAGCCTCTAATGCGGGCGCTCCGTTACACCAGTAGGCGTACCGTCGCCCCAGAGCCTGCTTGTTGTCTGCCAAGGACGAATGCATTGCAAATAAGGCCGCATGATCTATCTGTGTCCCAGTCATACGTTCTTCCTTCACACCAGAGTTTATGATGCCATGACCGTGACAATGCAGTCACGGGGGATGATGACCATCTCCACCCAACTGAATTCGTCATAGATGCTGCGCGCATACACCTTGGCTAGCTCCACATCATCGGCCATCACATTGCCAATCTCATGCAGTGGTTCTTCATACTTACGGCGCGCGTACACCTGCCACACTTGAGTCTCATTCAGCGCTTCACGCCTACTGGGCGTGCCGGTTATCGTACTGTTCATGCGGACACTCCCCAGGTGCGCATCAGCTCGATGCCCTCCTCCGTCAGCCGTGCCTTCGTCCAGACCGGATCCCACACGATCTCGATGCGCACCTCCCGCACGCCTGGCTCTTGCAGCAAGCGTGCGCGAATATCCTCCATGAGAAATTCCATCGCCGGACATCCCATCGCGGTGAAGGTCAGTTTAAGATCCACGATCCCATCATGTTCTGACAGCGCAACGATCAAGCCCATGTCGACCACGCTGATGGGTAGTTCTGGATCCATCACCTCACGCAACGCATCCCAGAAAGCAGGGCAAGTGGGATCAGTGCGCGGATGGGTCGCTAACGATGGATAGATGGTGGTCATGCTTCCTGCTCCAACAGTCTCAACATCTCGCGCTTACCCCGCTGTATCATCCCAACGAACGCTTCGTTCATAGGACCGCGTGCCTTCCAGCGTATCATGACCTCGTCCCAGGTGCAGGGACCCTCCTCCAACAGCCAGTGCTTCGCTTGAGCGTCAAAATGAGCCGGGAACGGACAGTCGAGGACATATTTTTGCTGGGTTTCGTCGTAATGCGCCGGGACGTGGAGCTGGAGTTCGTTGCAGAGCGGTACTGCCGTTGACATCCAGATCTGGCGCAATGCGTCGTTGCTCTGGCCTTTGAAGCCGTAGTCCAGCTGTTCGCTGTGTTGCTTCAAGTCATCGGGCAGGCCAAACCATTCGACGGTGAGCAGAAACATCCAATCAACAGCCTGTTGGAGCTCTTCGTGGCCGCGGGCATCCTGGTTGAGCTTGCGCATGCCCTGCTCACCGTGGCGCAGGTGAAACGTCTCTTCCTTGTCTACTTTCACCAGGGCACGCTTCCATGGGCCAAAGGTGGTGCTCTGATAGACATCTCCAAGCAGTGTGTAGCCTGCCCGGTCATAGAACGCATTGGCGACAAGCAGTTCCACCCAGCTCTCCAGGGGTACATCAAAGGCATAGGGATACTTAAAAGCGCGCGGCTCGCGCTCAAAAATGAGTCGCTCGGTATCGACCCCCAGGTCACGCAGCAGGCGGTAGGCGATATGCGCATGGCCCAACTCATCCTGGATGATGGAGACCGCTGAGCCAAAAGCATTCAGGGAGGGAGCATGCACCGCCGCGTGATAATAGGCAGGTGCGCTGATCAGTTCGGTGTCAGCCGAGACGGTGAGAATGCGCTTCATCCCTTCCAGGTAGATGGGGCTCATGTGGTCGATCGATTCGACCAGATGCTGTTTGCGGATGCGGCCTAGCAATGCCTCTTCGCTCTGTGAGGTATCGACGGTAGGGGAAGTCATCAATGTACTCCTTGTGTGGACAAACATCTCCCGAGAAACGATGTTATCCTTCATGAACCTGGAGATGTTTAACATTTTTTGAATATTTAAACACCTGGTAGAATAGTAAACAAAAATATCCTAAATGTCAATAGCACGTATCACTTTGCCATTCTTCTTCTGCCGTCTGGTGTTGACAAATTAGCCATCTGTCTCTATTATACAATTAAACATTCAGTAGAAAAGAGAATACTGCAGATGGGCAACGAACGAGAAAAAGTACAAGCACTCCGGAAAAAGGGAAGCGCACCTGGTAATGAGAAACGAGAACGCCTGACCCAAAAGGCTATTGTGGATACCGCTGCCGAGCTTTTTGCGAGAGATGGCTTCGGTGCAACCAGCCTGGACGATATTGCAGCAGTACTCGGGGCAACCAAAGGCGCGCTTTACTATCATGTCAAAAACAAGGAAGAGATTCTACGCCTCATTTATCTGACCGTGCTTACTGCTAGTGAAGAACCACTGCACCATATCGCAGAATCTGAGCTGTCTCCTTTAGAGAAGTTACGGCGTGCTGTGGAACACCAGGCGGCAGTAGCAGCTGACCGCTCACCTGCCATGATCGTTTTTTATCGCGAGCATCCACATCTGACTGGCCCGTTTGCCAAAGAAATCACTCTTCGTAAGAAAGCTTACGAGCGGTACTTCGAGCAAATCATCGAAGAGGGTCAGGTGGCTGGAGCCTTTCAGCTTAACGTTGATCCCAAGATTGCTTCCTTTGGCATACTAGGGATGTGCAATTGGCTTTCTCAGTGGTACAAGCCTGATGGTCAGTATTCCCATCAACACATCGCCACGATGTTTGTGAACATGGTTGCAAATGGTTTATGCCTCTTACCTCCCTATACCTCCTTACACAAATAGGTTTTTAGGAAAGGAGCCAGCGAGGTGGGATGACAGCCTCTGCCGTTCTTGACAATCAATATCTTTATATGCGATAATAATATAGATGCAAATAACATATAGCAAGGATACGCAATACCAACGTGGTACGCGTCTATAGATGAAGGAGAAAATTGACATGGAATGGCTTCTCAATCAGACTGCTGCTCTGAGGCATGCCATTCGGGATACTCAAGCGGTCCTCTCAGTTAAAGGTGGTGTACCAAATCCGTTTGCGTTCACTGCACGCCTGGGTGATTTGACACGTTCAACGAGTTTTCTCTGGGTGGAAGCAAATTTCAAGACATTGGAATACTTCAGCCGCATTACACATGTGGGTCAGGAGGGGTCACGGGGGTTAGCCTTAGGAACCCTTGCGGCAGATCTCTTGAGCGGCTATACAATGCTCAATCAAAGAGGACGATGGCGCTATCTGGTTCAACCTCAAGACTGGAATTTAATGCACCAGCGCGGGGCGAACCGCATACTCGATACGTCGGCTGCGCTCGGAGGAACATTGATCAAAGCCTGTCAATTTGCCTCAACACGCCCGGATATCCTTCCAACTCCGTATGTTCAGTCCCTCTCCAAGCTGCAGGATTGTGTCCCGCCACATCCGTGGTCGGAAATCGCAGGTGTAATCAGGCAAGAACTAGGCCGCGAGCCAAATGAGATATTCGAGTGGATCGAGCCAGAACCAGTTGCGGCTGCTTCGATTGCTCAGGTTCATCGTGCACGGCTCTATGATGGGCGTGATGTGGCTGTCAAAGTCCAGTATCCGGGGATTGTGAGTATTATCGACACTGACCTGGCAGTGCTGCAGCGGATAGTTGCACTAGTTGTCCGTCTGTTCCCCAGTGTCCAACTCCAGCCTATTCTCGACTACCTGAAAGAAACACTCCCTTTGGAACTCGATTTCCGACGCGAGGCGATGGCGATGGCAGAGCTACGCGCAGCATTGCTGCACCGAACGGATGTCATCGTTCCCAAATCGATCCCGGAGCTAAGCACCGAACGTATGCTCGTGATGGAGTTTATCAACGGGGTCAAGATCACCGACCGCACGGCACTGTTGGATGCAGATATCTCTCCCAGTGCAGTAGCCCGCTTGCTCAACGATGTCTATGCTGAACAAATCTTTCGTCTCGGCATGTTACATGCAGATCCACATCCCGGCAACCTTTTTGTGCAACCGGGGCCAAGGCTGGTGCTGCTGGATCATGGTCTCACCGTTCCTCTAAAGCCTACGCTCGTCCAGGCTCTTGGTGATATGGTTCGGGCGCTCTTAGTCGCTGACTTCGATCGGCTGACCAAAGCGTTGACTCAGGCTGGGATGCATCTCGATAAACAGGTAGATATCAGCACACTTTTGCAGCTAGTTGGAGTGCTGCTTGGTGGAGAACAGGACAAAACTACTATGGATACTCTATATGTCGGACAACAACTGGGTAAGAGCATTGGTCAAATACCTGTCGAACTGATCCTGATGGGACGTGCACTCGGACTCATGGATGGCATCACGAAGCAACTTGATTCAGACATAGATGCACTGGAGATTGTTGCTGGCTATGTCTCGGAGATGACTGCAAGCCATCTGTAAATTGGGCTGTCAAAAGTCCTGGCTGAAACGTTAAAGGGATGGCAGTTTCTTGCTCAAATTTCGTATGCCATCGATTTTGAAGGGGAAAAACTGGCATTGCTAGCTCTGTTGTTAACTCACTGATAACTAGAATGCAGGAAAGGAGGTACTCCATGTTAAATCTTGCCATGCTCCTCGAAGATAGCGCCCGTGAAGTACCAAAACGCGCTGCTGTCATCTTCGAGGAAACAGAACTATCGTATGCGGAGCTCAATGCAACTGCCAACCAGGTTGCCAATGCTCTTGTCCAATTGGGTATCCGTAGGGGAGATGCAGTTGCCATAAGCTGCCAGAATATCCCGTACTTCCCAATTGTGTACTATGGCATCCTCAAAGCGGGAGCCGTGGTTGTGCCCCTCAATGTGCTGCTCAAGCCACGTGAAATCGCATATCATCTGCAAGATGCAGACGCAAAAGCTTATTTTTGTCAAGAGGGTACCCCCGAACTTCCGATGGGCGAGATGGGTTTCACTGCATTCCAGGAAGTAGACAATTGCAAACATTTCTTCCTGATGACTAACGATCATACTGCCACCTCGCCCATCAAAAGTACGCAGAGTCTGGGCGAGCTGCTGCACAACCAGCCTGGTACTTTCGAGACAGTCATCACGAATCCAGATGATACGGCTATCATCCTCTACACCAGTGGCACGACGGGCAAGCCAAAGGGAGCCGAGCTCAGCCATAGTAATATGTTGATGAACGCCCGTCTTTCGGATAACATGTATCCAAGGGCTGATCACGATGTGCATTTGATTACCTTGCCGCTGTTTCACTCCTTCGGGCAAACAGTGCAGATGAACGCAGGCATCTACAATCGCGCTACTATCGTGTTACTTCCACGCTTTAACCCCGATGCGGCATTGTGCCTGATGGAGCAGAAGAACATCACCATCTTCGCAGGCGTGCCAACCATGTACTGGGCCATCCTCAACTACCCAGGTGCTGATAAGTACGACTTGCAGAAAATTGCTAGCACTTTGCGCCTGTGTATCTCGGGCGGAGCGCCTATGCCGGCAGAGGTCATGAGGGCTTTTGAAGAAAAATTTAAAGTCAGAATCCTGGAAGGATACGGTCTGTCAGAAACTAGCCCCATTGCCACTTTTAATCGCCTGGATCGTCCAAGTAAACCTGGCTCGGTTGGTTTGCCGATGTGGGGTGTCTGGGTGCGAATTGTGGATCGGAACGAAAAGGATGTCGGAACCGATGAACTGGGTGAAATCCTCATCCGTGGCCATAATGTGATGAAGGGCTACTACAAACAGCCTGAAGCGACCGCCGCAGCGATGAGAAATGGCTGGTTCCATACCGGTGACATCGGGCGTCGAGACGGAGATGATTATCTCTATATCACCGATCGTGTGAAGGACATGATCATTCGTGGTGGCTTCAACGTCTATCCACGTGAAATCGAAGAAGTGTTGATGACCCACCCTGCGGTGAGTCTAGCGGCAGTCATCGGTGTGCCGGACGAGCTACATGGGGAAGAAGTCAAGGCTTATGTCATTCTTAGAGAAGGAGCGAAGATCTCGGAAGCTGACTTAATGACCTGGTCGAAACAGAATATGGCTGACTACAAGTATCCTCGCTTCATCGAATTCCGTGAGGCATTGCCCACAACGGCTACCGGCAAAATCTTGAAGAAAGAACTCCGCTAAGAGTATTATAGACAAGAGATGGTGTTTTAGTATTTTTGGAGAGGAATAACGAATGCCACGCGCCATCGACTTTCATGTCCACCTGCCAACGACGGAGTTTATGCAGGTGACGCTTGGCCCTTACGCTCAAGCTGCCGAGCGCTTCTTCCGTACTGAGGTGAAACTGAAGGATATCGACCAGATTGCCGCCGATTATGCGGAACTCGATATGATCGGTGTTCTGCTGGCCTGGGACGCGGAAACAGCTACCGGTCTGCCACCCTTGGGAAATGATTATATTGCGGCCATCGTGCGGCGCTACCCGCAGCAGTTTATTGGCTTTGCCAGCGTGGATCCACACAAAGGGAAAGCCGCCGTCAAGGAAATGGAACGCTCCGTGAAAGACCTGGGGCTAGCGGGAGCGAAATTCCACCCGGGGGTACAGGCCTTCTATCCCAACGATCCCACGTTTTACCCATTGATGGAGAAAATTCAAGAACTGGGCGTGCCCGCACTCTTTCATACCGGCACGAACGGACTGGGAGCAGGGACACCTGGGGGCATGGGTATCAAACTCGATTACACCCGTCCCATATATCTTGATGCTCTGGCCGCTGATTTTCCCGGCCTGACAATTATCGGTGCTCATCCTTCCTGGCCGTGGCACGAGGAGATGATTGCTGCTATGCTGCACAAAACCAATATTTACAATGATCTCTCTGGCTGGTCACCCCTTTACATTCCTGAGAGCCTGCTGCGCGAGGCCGCCACGCGCCTGCAGGATCGTTTTCTCTTTGGGTCAGACTATCCCTTTATTACGCCGCAGCGCTGGATGAAGGACTTCGAGGCGGTAAAGATCGAGTTCAAGCCGGAGGTGCGGGAGAAGTTGCTTTGGAAGAACGGGCAGAAACTGCTGGCCCATACTGCTATAGGAAAGATAGAGTTTATGGATTAGGCCTTCCCGTAATTCTCATGTGAAAT
>JBKPBA010000115.1:0-19228 GCA_046726675.1 Chloroflexota bacterium | reverse complement strand
CATAGGGGTAGAAGGCCTCTTCCCAAGCTGGTCGAAGGAATACAGAAGAGAGAAAGCATGACGCGAAGAACTGTTTGAGCAGCTGCTCAACACTCCTTTTGCCACTGTCTGAACAAAAAGTACTGAACAGAAGGAGCCTTTCGTGACGAGTTCCTCTTGCATTCGTTTCCCTTTTTGTGAGAAAGTGAGCGGGAAGTGTTCGAAATTCTCCAGAAGTCAAGAATATAAAAAAAGAGACCGGTCGCTGTCCTGGGGGAACACGACCGGTGTACCCAGATAAGGGGTGTGTGGGGGAAGTCCTGGGTTCAGTATACCTCCTACCGCGCTTCAGCCAGGATGGCTCAATGGAGCTGATGACCATCAAGTGCCATGAGACATTGAGCCATCCTGCCGTTTCACGGTGTCTTGTAGACTCTCTAGTTAGATAAACGCCATGATATGCTTTTTTGGGGTAGCATAAGCAACTTTTTTGGGTCCAACTCCCTCTTTCCCACGTATGATATGATAGAGGAAACGATAGTCAGAAGGAAAATGTCTCTAGCTTTTGATTATAGAAGGAGGAGGCGATATGGGCGGATTTCATTTACTTGACCTGATCGTGATTCTGGCGATAGGCCTGTTGATTGCAGGCCCAAAGGCGATGCAATCGATCTCGCGCAATGCAGGCAAGGGTGTTGGTCAGGCTAAGACGATGAAAGATAAGGTAATGGCTGAGTTGCCAACGGAGGAAGTTTCTGAAATTTCGAAAACGTTTTCGAAAATCCCTTTGAGCCCTCAGCAAGCTGTGCAGAAGCTTCTGCTTCCTGAGCTGGAAAATAAGCAGCCAGAAGCAAAACAAGAAGTAAAAAAAGAGAGTTCTCCTTCCTCTCCAAACTCTGTTGAGTGATCCACACAAACTTGCCACTACGTTATAGCTCGAAGCCAATAGCCATCACTCGTTGATGGCTATTGGCTTCGTTGTTTAGAGCTAATTACGCTTTAATTTTTGCAATGCTCTCGACACTTATCCACGACGACATTGTCCCAAAACCTTGCTTGTTTATTTCAAATGGCGTGATATGTTGAGCGTGTTTGAGATAGATCAGTATGCAATACCTTTTGTGCTTGAACATCTCGAAGAACTTTGAGATATCAGGTTCATCAATGCCTATTTCTTTGCCGTAATGTTCGAGGATTATTTGAACCCTTTTCGGGGTGAGGTCGGAAAAGTAGAGTACCTTTTCGACCTCTGCCTGGATAGTGATGGGTTCGCCAGTGTTCTTGAAGTAAATGCTGTCACCGGGTGAGATCCTTCCCCAGGACGCATATTTGACGTTATACCAGCGCGACTCGATCACTTTTTGACCAGTTGCTATTTTTTCGGTAAGTCCCCAGGTTTTTTGCATGAATGCGATATGGTCCATGAGGTTACTTCTCAAGCAACGCTGCTGCATAACAGGCAATCCCTTCTTTCCGACCGGCAAATCCAAGACCATCAGTGGTGGTTGCCTTCACACTTACCTGTTCTCTTGTAAGATGCAAGTGCTCTGCCAGGTGGGTACGCATAGCCTGAATGTGAGGGGTCAATTTGGGGTGTTCGGCGACGATTGTTGCATCGATGTTGTTGATCAAATATTGCTGTTGGCATAACAAATCGTAAGTGTAGTCGAGGAAGACTGAACTGGGCTGGCTTTTCCAGCGTTCGTCAGCGGAGGGGAAGTGTTGACCGATGTCACCGAGTGCTGCCGCACCCAGGAGGGCATCCACGATAGCATGTATGACTACGTCAGCGTCGGAATGACCACTGAGTCCTCGTTCGGAGGGTATGATCACACCTCCGAGTATTAATGGACGACCAGTGGTAAAAGCATGGACATCGTAGCCAAAACCAATTCGTATAGTCATAAGGCTGCCAATCCTTTGATGAGTGCTTCTGCAATCAGCAAATCTTCCTGAGTAGTAATCTTGATGTTTCTGTATGAGCCATTGAAGATAACGACACGTTCTCCCAGGCACTCCAATAATGCGGCATCGTCAGTGAACTCCTGCTGTAGTGGAGTTGAGTGGTATGCATGATGAATAAGTGGAAAAGAGAAGACCTGTGGTGTCTGGATTGCCCAGAGTTGTGAGCGGTCCAGAGTGCTGGATATGCAGCCTTGCTGAACTTGCTTGATTGTATCCTTGATAGGGACGGCAGCTATGGCAGCATGGCATTCCTGCGCCGCTTTCAGACCTGCTTCCAGTATGTCAGGTGTAACAAGTGGACGCGCTCCATCGTGTATCATCACCCACCGGGTTGTTGGAGCAAGCTTTACCAGGCTGTCCAGTCCGCTGCGTACAGAGTCTTGCCTGCGTATTCCTCCCTCCACGATGCTGGTAATTTTACTCCAGCCTTCTTGCTGACAGAGTTTGGTAGCATCGTCAAGTCGCTCGGAATTGAGTACAAGTACAATGTTATCGATGATGGGAGAAGCTTCAAACACATCAACAGTACGCGCAAGTGTAATACGCCCTGCCAGTGGAGTCCAGAGCTTATCTCGTCCTTCCATGCGACGACTGGAACCGGCGGCTGCGATTACAGCGGAAGATTTTACTTGCATATCTCAGCTATTACTTTGGTTTGGTGGTAGAAGATTGGGGGGACTGGATAGAAGGAATGCTACTTATCCCCCCTTGTTGTTTTGGGTGCGCGAAGATCATCCGTCCCGCTACAGTTTGCAGGACACGGGTTACAGAAACTTCCATTATCGAACCCATGTACTGGCGACCGCCTTCCACCACAATCATCGTGCCATCATCCAGGTAGCCTACACCCTGGCCCAGTTCTTTGCCGTCTTGTATGATTTTGATAACAACATCTTCTCCCGGAAGTAGGACGGGTTTGACGGCATTAGCCAGTTCGTTAATATTGAGTACTTTGACGCCTTGCAGTTCTGCTACACGGTTGAGGTTAAAATCGTTCGTTATAATGGGACAATGTAATGTTTGAGCCAGTTTGACAAGTTTGCTATCGACTTCTACGATACCCTCAACATCAGCATCGGTAATCTCGATGGGAACAGTGGCATCTTTTTGCAAGCGGTTGAGCATCTCTAACCCACGACGTCCCCGGTTGCGCCGCATAGTGTCGGGGGAATCGGCGATGTGCTGTAGTTCGTTCAATACAAAGCGTGGGACTACCAGTATGCCGAAGATAAAGCCTGTCTGGCTGATATCGGCGATGCGACCGTCAATGATGGCGCTTGTATCCAACAATATCTGAGTGACAGGTTGTAGTTGCGAGACATTTTCTCTTTCGCGTTCTTTGTTACGTTCCTCTTCACGTTCGCGTTCGCGCTCACGTGCGCGACGGGGAATAAAGCCTGTCTGAAACAGGTGTGCTATATCGTTTTTACGTTGTATGGCTATGGCCACACCCAGGAAGCTAAAGACAACGGCTCCTACAAAGGGGAGAATACGTCCCAGATTTGCAGGCAAATTTGATAAGGGAATCCCGAGCAGCACCGATATAATAAGTCCAACAATAAGTCCGATCACTGCTGCTAGCAGGTCACTGGCGGAAGTGTTACGCATCCAATGATATGGCATTACAGTGATGTAAGGGGTGATAATAAACATGATAATGGCACTGACGCCTGCGATACCAACCGCCCACCAGATGTTAATCCAGGAAGGAAATTGTGAACGATCTAGAAAGTAGAGTGCCATGATTGCGACAATCGCAGCCAAAGAACCGGTGACGCGAGCAATAGATTTGACTGACATCCCTTCATCCTCCAAGATGGTGCTATTGAGTGTGTTTAAGCACTCATGAGGGGCAACGCGAGGTAGGGCATGTAGGCAGGGTCGATGATAAGGATAAAAATGATAATAACAAGATGATGTTGCCTGACCCAGGGTACCTGTTGGAGATACCTGTACTATGCTGTACCGTAAAACGCGCCCGTTAAGCTGTTAAAACTATGTTTGATAGTTACCGAGTATACAACGTTACGACGCTGAAATCAATACTTTCTAACTAATGTAACGCAACTTCCAGTGCTACAGCCAGCGAACTTGCTGTAATAATTTTGAAGTCTAATGATAACCCCGAACCTTCTAGCTCTGCGCTTATCTGCGCACCTACACCAGCTTTTGGCACGATACAACGTTTAAAGCCGAGTTTTGCGGCTTCACGCACACGTAAGCCGAGGCGACTAACGGTGCGTAATTCGCCCGATAGACCTACTTCACCTATTAGTACCATTTCTGGAGCGATGTGCTTCTCGCGATAACTCGAAGCAATGGCTGCTGCCACTCCCAGGTCAATGGCTGGCTCCTCTAAATTGAAGCCGCCAACTACGTTTGCATAGACATCATGATTGCCTACGGCTAAACCTACTCTTTTAGTGAGCACTGCGAGTAACATCAAAAGGCGGCTGTAATCAATACCGTTGGTGGTGCAGCGAGCATTGCCGAAATTGCTGGGTATGACGAGCGCCTGCACTTCTACCAGCAAAGGACGCGTTCCCTCCATGCTCACAACGACCGCAGAGCCGGTTGCGCCTGCGGTGCGATCGGTCAGAAACATTGCAGAGGGGTTGGAAACTTCGGCTAATCCATCTCCATGCATCTCGAATACGCCGACCTCGTGCGTTGCTCCAAAACGGTTCTTGACCCCACGTAGCAGGCGATATGTATGATAACGTTCACCCTCAAGATAAAGCACAGCATCGGCGATATGTTCGAGAGCTTTTGGGCCAGCTACGGTGCCTTCTTTCGTGACATGTCCAATGATAAAGATCGGTATGTGGGTGCTCTTTGCCAGTTGCATGAGTTGAAGCGTACATTCACGCACCTGGCTGATGCTGCCGGGTGCCGACGTGATGTGACTGGATAGTACAGTCTGAATAGAATCAACGATCACTAATGCAGGTTTAAGTCGATTCACTGCCTCTGCTATCACATCGAGTGCAATCGAAGCCAATAAATAGAGTTGTTCGCGAGTGATATCCAGGCGTTCAGCACGCATCTTGACCTGTTCAATTGACTCCTCACCCGAAATGTAAAGCACTGCTCCTGTGCTATTCGCAACATTGCCGGCAACTTGCAGAAGCAGCGTGGATTTGCCGATGCCTGGCTCTCCACCAATGAGGATAAGTGAGCCGGCAACGAGACCTCCACCCAGGACGCGATCCATTTCTGGATAGCCAACAGAAATGCGAGCTTGAGCAAACGGTTTGATTTCAGGTAAATTGACTGGAATCTGGGTTCCCTGCGCTATAGAAGAAGACCCCAACAGGCTCTGACGTCGCTGTTGGGCGGGACTTTGTGGGAGATCTACTACTTCTTCAAGGGAGTTCCAAGCTCCACACTCGGGGCATTTACCCAGCCATTTACTCTGTTCAGCGCCACATTGCTGGCAGAGAAATTTTGTGCGTAGTTTTGGCATAATTTGAATTGTATTGTGATCAATCTGGCTTTTACGCATAAATTCAGGGCGGGAACAAATCCCGCCCTGAGAAAGATTATTATCCTTGCGCTTCGCCTGCGCCACTTTCACCACCAGCCGAGAGGGCCGCTTCGGGTGAAGCTGGAGCGGGCAACTGCTCGATGCGGTTACGCACTTGCAAGACAAGGTTGTTGTCAATAACAATCGCTTCAACCAGATCTCCTGGATGGAATTTACCTTCAAGAAGGCCTTCCGCCAGGGGATCTTCGACCAGGCGCTGGATAGTACGGCGCAACGGACGAGCGCCATACTGGGCGTCGAACCCATTCTCTATCAAGAAGTCCTTGCTAGAAGGGGGAACGACCAGTTCCAATTCCTGCTCGGTTAGTTGCGCGCGAACACGATTCAGCAGTAGCTCGACGATGGAGTACATCTCTTCAATGCGCAGTGAATGGAAGACGATAACTTCATCGATACGGTTCAGGAACTCGGGCTTGAAGGTGTTCTTCAATTCGCCAAGTACCTTTGCCTTCATTGCCTCGTAATCAGACTGATTGGCTTTAGCCCTGTCTTTAGATTGTTTGAAGCCGATGGAAGCTTCCTTGTTCAACAAGGCCGCGCCGACGTTTGAGGTCATGATCACAATGGTATTGCGGAAGTCTACAGTGCGACCCTTAGCGTCGGTCAACTTGCCATCCTCCAGTATCTGGAGCAGCATGTTGAAGACGTCAGGATGAGCCTTCTCGATTTCGTCGAGCAGGATCACGCTATAGGACTTGCGACGAACAGCCTCAGTGAGCTGACCGCCCTCTTCATAGCCAACATATCCAGGAGGGGCGCCAACCAGGCGAGCAGCCGCGTGGCGCTCCATGAATTCAGACATGTCAATTTTGATAAGAGCCTCTTCACTACCGAACATGAATTCAGCAAGCGCGCGAGCTAACTCTGTCTTGCCGACACCTGTCGGGCCCATGAAGATAAATGAACCGATAGGGCGTTTAGGGTCTTTAAGTCCAGCGCGGGCACGACGTACAGCGCGGGAGACTTTCTCGATTGCCTCGTCCTGAGCGATAACGCGAGAATGCAACGCATCTTCCATCTGGAGCAGCCGTTGCGACTCCTCCTGCGCAATACGCATGACAGGAATACCAGTCCACATCGAGACGATCTGGGCGATTTCCTCTTCGCCAACCGAGGGCTTTTCGCTACCACGCTCACGATGCCAGCCGGATTCCAGTTTGGCAATGCGGTCGCGTAATTTAACCTCGCGGTCGCGTAGTTCAGCCGCCAGTTCATACTCTTGCTGCTGAATAGCCTGTTCTTTTTCACGCAGGACTGACTCCAGTCCTTTCATCGCCTCTTTCAGATTGAGAGGAGCGAGAGAATTTTGCATACGCACGCGGCTGGCCGCTTCATCGATCAGGTCAATCGCTTTGTCAGGCATGAAGCGATCTGTGATATAACGGCTGGCCATATCGGCGGCGGCTTTGAGGGCCTCATCGGTGATGATCAAGCGGTGGTGTGCCTCGTATCGTTCGCGAATGCCTTTGAGGATATCCAGTGTCTCTTCGATAGTGGGTTCACGCACGATGACTTCCTGGAAGCGGCGCTGCAAGGCGGCGTCCCGCTCGATGTACTTGCGGTATTCATCCAGCGTGGTTGCGCCGATGCACTGGAGTTCGCCGCGAGCCAGTGCAGGTTTGAGAATATTAGCGGCGTCAACCGCGCCCTCAGCAGCGCCCGCGCCAACCAGCGTATGCACTTCGTCAATAAAGATAATGCAATCCCGGCTATTGCGTATCTCTTCGATGATCTTTTTGAGACGCTCTTCAAACTCGCCTCGATACTTGGTGCCAGCTACCAGTGAGCCGACATCGAGAGTGAGCAAACGTTTGCCCGCGAGTGTTTCCGGCACTTCGCCTGCGATGAGTCGCTGGGCAAGTCCTTCGACGATAGCACTTTTACCAACGCCCGGCTCACCGATGAGCGCCGGGTTGTTCTTAGTACGTCGGGAAAGAATCTGAATCACTCGCTCGATCTCTTGATGCCGACCGATAACCGGGTCTAGCGTCCCGGCGCGGGCTGAGGCAGTGAGATCGATACCCATCTGGTCGATGGTAGGGGTTTTAGAGTGCTTGGCATCCCGCTCATGTGGTGCGCCGGATTGACTGAGCACCTGGATAGTTTGTGTTCGTACTTTCTCCAGGTTAACACCCAGGCTCTCCAGGACACCTGCTGCGATGCCTTCACCCTCACGCACCAACCCAAGCAGGAGATGTTCAGTACCAATATAGTGATGATTCAGGCGACGAGCTTCATCAACGGCCAGCTCAATCACCTTTTTGGCACGCGGAGTCAGACCAATTTCACCCAGGACGATGCGATCTCCCCGGCCAATAATAAATTCAACGGCGCTACGAACTTTGTTTAGCTCTACACCGAGGTTACTCAACACTTTAGCAGCAACGCCCTCGCCTTCGCGTACAAGACCGAGCAGAAGATGTTCTGTCCCGATATAATTGTGTTGGAAGCGCTGGGCCTCTTCTTGAGCAAGACTCAAGACTTTCCTGGCTCGCTCTGTAAACTTGTCAAACCTATCTCTATCGTTCACCTGTTTGTCACCCCCCTTTCAATGGCAGAGGGTGGAACCGAGCCCTCTGTGATGCTCAGGTAAACCGCGTAATTCATCATACAACACCGATCATATAGCGTCAAGGATAACAACCCTTGGCCCTCCCATCTGATTACAAATCACCTAATTGCAGACTTACACTGAAACAATCGACCTCCTGCTGCTCTACATTACTATATACGCAACAAGGAGGTCGAAATATCATCTGTTCAAGTACAAAGGCTGCTTACGAGTAACAGCTACTCTTGAGATCCCTCCGGTTCTTCTTTAGTGCGCTGACGAGCCGCTGCACGGAATGCTTCGGCCATCGCAGTCGTCTCTCCCTCTTCACCCAGAGGGAGATTGTTCAAGAGCCGATTCTCATTCGCACGCTCTGGACGTTCGCGACGTTCGCCTTTCGTATCACGGCGCGGTGTACTGCCTTCCTTCTCCGACTGCGAAGTATTTTCATCAGTCTGTGGTGAAGGTGCCTCTAAAGATAAAGACATCATATCACCAGATGCATCAGTTGTGCCAGTTTCTGTAGAAGTTTCTGCTGACGGTACTTTGTCCATTTCCTCGGCCTGACGCAGACTCAAACCAAGTCGACGTCGCTCAGCATCAATGCGCAAGATGCGCAACTGGAGTTGCTGTCCCTCGTGGAGACTGGCCTTGGGATCCATTCCGGGCGGGAGCTCTGAAAGATGAATAAGCCCCTCAATGCCATCCTCAATGCGAGCGAAGGCCCCAAATGGTGCGATTTTTGTGATCGTGCCTGTCACCACCTGACCGGGTGTGTAGCGTTGTTCGACAGTGGTCCAGGGATCAACTTCGGCGCGTTTGATCGATAAAGCGATTTTCTTCTTCTCTTTATCGACGCTGAGAACCTGGACTTCTACTTCCTGGCCGACCTTGAGCACTTCGCTTGGATGATTGACACGGCTCCAGGCGAGCTGGCTGATGTGTACCAGTCCATCTGCTCCTCCCAGATCAACAAAGGCGCCAAAGTTGGCGAGGTTGCTCACCACACCACGGCGTACTTCGCCTGGTTTTAACTCATCGAGGAGCTCTTCGCGCCGCCTTTGCCGCCATTCCTGAGCGGCCAGCCGCTCTGAAAGAATCAGGCGGTTCCGTGCGCGATTGATCTCGATAATCTTGAGCTGCAGCTCCTTGTCTTTCATGCCCTGGAGTTTCGCTGCAGTTTCCTGGTTCTCGCCTCCAGACGCGACTTCTTCGCGTTTGAGGTTGAGTATCTGTGAGATTGGAACGAACCCACGAATTCCGGCCACATCGACAATCAAGCCACCTTTATTGAAATCGATGACTCTGGCCTTGAGCAGTTCGTTATCCTTATATTGCTCTTCCGCGATGCGCCACTGCCGCTCAGCATTTGCTCGTTTGAGAGAAAGCAGCGCATGCCCGTCCGGCGTTTCTGGTTGAATGACATACACCAATACTTTGTCATTCAGATGGAGTTCATTGAAGGACCAATCGCCGGTTGCCGGAAGTTCTTTCGTGGAAAGAACACCCTCTGACTTGAGACCAATATCGACCAGAATCTCATCCTGGTCAATTCGCACGATCACGCCATCGACGACATCGCCGCGTTTGATATTGATCGGAGTGGTTGATGCCGCCAGCAACGCTTCCATCTCGTTGTAGTCGCCCGTTTCCTCGAAGTTGTTGTTCTGGCCTTCAAGATCATTTTCTTCGAACATCGTCTGTACCCGTCCGCTTTTAAGATTTGCCGCTGGCATTGTCGAAAGGTCGCCGTGCTTTTGTGCTTGCATGGAAAATATGCCCCCTTCGATACACGGTTTTTCCTATCCTTTTAAGTATCTTTGATCCTACTGTTTATACGCTGTCATTTCGCGCACTTTCATCCATGTTCAACATGTCGCAAAGTGACGAATAGACTCATGTTTTTAGGAATCCTGGGGATATGTCAAAGGACATGGATTTATCGGAGGAGGCTGCTAAGGCCGGAATCACTTCCGCTTTTTTCTGTCTCAAAGTCTTCTTTTTGAGTTGAGACTGATATTTGGTGGACAACAAAATTTTGCCCTACAGAACGGTCATACGAAACAACGCTCGCTGACAGGTAAGCCATGTTGCGGACATAATAGAGCCTGAGCACAATATACCCCCACTCGATGCTCTAATTATACCAAAAGCCATTCCTGAATGCAAGACAATACACACCTAATTAGCAGATTGCTCCGATGTTTTTTTATCAGCAATATTGTATCACAAGGAAGCAAGAGGTTTCAGGAACGTATTTTTTACTCGACTTTCGTTTGATATATGCTAAGATATATCTATGGATTTAAGCAAGAGTACAGAGGTTATAATGGCTCTGCGCCAGCGGCTGGAGCCGATTGAGCATGCCGGAATGCTGAGAGATATACTGGAGAGTCATTATCCTTCCGCTCGTAATGCCTCAGTGTTGATAGGACTTTTCGACAAGAATAACGAAACCTACGTGTCATTTATTCGTCGGGCTAGTACGCTTAGAGCACATAGTGGAGAAATTGCCTTTCCAGGGGGCGCTGCTGACGTTAGCGACGTTTCACCAATCATAACAGCTTTGCGTGAAGCACAAGAGGAGATCGGATTAGACCCATCCAGGATAGAGGTTTTAGGCATCATGCCACCAGTATTCACTATTGTAAGCAATTTTTTGATAACTCCCGTTGTTGCGTATCTGCCAGAGGGTCCTGGAAGATTGCAATTGCAAGTGAGCGAGGTTGCAGAAATCATCCTCTTACCATTACAAGGTCTTGCTGACCCGGCGATCTATCATACTGAGCAATGGGTGCAAGATAATGTGCCACATACGGTCTACTTTTTTGATTACGGTTCATATCGCATTTGGGGCGCAACGGCACGTATGCTCAATATGCTGCTGGGATTGTTGAGGGATGCCTATTAGTCATGGTTACCTTGATTCTTCCCATTCGTTGACTACAATAGATAGTATGGATTGATAGATATTTATAATGATTGCTGTAGTGCGTTTTTTGTACGTTGTTTCTTTGAGATATGGTTGGCCTTGCGGTCCCCTAGTGGAGAAAAGCTGTGACTTTGCCGACACCTGATGCTCAGTCTCCGAGATTTCTGTCACAACAAACACACTCTACCCACTCGATCCCCACTAACCACTCGATACCTGCAACTCCCGTGCCTTCTTCTCTGAGACCATCCGCTTCTGAGACAGAAACCTCTTCAACGATTGCTCGTGAACGTGCCACTAATTTTGCAACTCACTCCTGGGACCTGGCTACCGGAGGTTTAAAAACCTTAACTGCGAAGAGAGAACTGCCTCCCCGGCTTGAGCGACGCGCCACCAAACAATTGTCTGATGCGCCTGTTACGCCCCGAAGCTACATGTTCCCTCTAGTTATTCTGGCTTGTATTGTGATCATGCTGATTAGTGGGGGAATCGTATTATTTATGATGTTGCAACCCTGAACGAATAATCCTTAACCAGGGAAGTTTAGCTGCTCAACGACTGGCTGCTGGTACACCATGCAGTTCTGTTGCATATCGAACAGCTTTGATGATAGCGCGCGCAAGGGTAGTTGCTGCTGCAGCTCCGATGGTACTTACTTGTGAGGCTGCTATTGTTGAGTTTGCCATGATTTGCAACCTTGGTCCCATTGCCAGCCCAAATATAGTATCGCCGTCAAACATTGTATGCGCAGGGCGAATGGTCTGTGCTATACCATCGTGCGCCATTTGCGCGATTTTGTTGACCTGTTGTTTGGTAAGCGAGGCGTTAGTGGCCACAACAGCGATTGTGGTGTTGCCAAATAGGTTGGCAGCAAGGAAACCCTGACCCATCGGATTGCGTGCGCCTGCGACTACCTGTTGTGTTTGCGGATCAATGATGTCGCCAAGCGAGTTCACGACGACCAGAGTACCAACCAGCGTGCCGTCACTAAGTAGTATGCTGGCTGAACCTAGCCCGCCTTTCATCATAAAGGAAGGTCCTGCCATTTTGCCCACAGTGGCTCCTGTTCCTGCGCCTGCATTGCCTTGCATGACTTGCTCTGCAGTGGCCTGTTCGCACGCTCGATAGCCTGCTGCTGCATCAGGGCGAATGCTGGCAGAGCCAAAGGCGAGATCTAAGATGGCTGCTGCAGGGACGATTGGAACACGCGCAACACCTATGTCATGGCCAATACCGTGTTCTTCCAGGTAACGCATAACGCCACAGGCCGCATCCAGACCATAGGCACTGCCTCCTGTAAGTACAACGGCATTGACCTCCTCTACCAGGTTGAGTGGGTGCAGCAGATCTGTTTCACGAGTTGCCGGGGCGCCTCCGCGCACATCGATGCCGCCAATAGCTGGTGTGTCACAGAGGATGACAGTACAGCCCGTGGCCGCTTCTAAGTTCGTATGATGTCCAACACGAATACCAGGAATGTCGGTGATATCGTCGTGCATGAGAGTAAGGTCTTTCTGGAGTTTTCATTTCCATTTTGGAATCATCAAATTGCGTTACGCAGTCTCGCTATCGCCTCAGCAACGCTCTCGTGTTCATTGTAGACCGCTGAACCGGCAACCAGCAGGTTAGCACCTGCCTGAACTACCAATGGAACAGTTACCTCGTGAATGCCACCATCTACTTCAATATCGCAGTGGAGTCCTCGCAGTGTAATTAGCTGGCGCAAGCGGGTAATTTTAGGCAGCATTTCAGGAATGAAGTCCTGACCTCCGAAGCCAGGATTGACGGTCATGATAAGTACCAGGTCGAGTAGTGAGAGAATGTCTTCCAGCATGATAATGGGCGTCGAAGGGGTGAGCGCTATACCTGCCATATTGCCAGCTGCTTTGATTTGCTGGATGATTCGGTGAAGGTGGGGGATGACCTCTTGATGCACGATGATTACATCAGCTCCAGCCTTTGCGAATTCTTCGATATATTGTTCGGGGTTGGTAATCATTAAATGGACCTCAAGTGGAAGTTTAGTGCAGCGACGCACTGCTTCGACGACCATTGGTCCCATAGTGATGTTAGGAACGAAGTGACCATCCATGACATCGATCTGGATACGTTGTGCGCCACCCTCCTCCGCCTCGCGCACCTGCTCACCCAGACGAGTAAAGTCGGCAGAAAGAATAGAGGCTACGATTCCTATCATTCTAAGATGCCTTTCTACTGAAATAATTCATCTTTTGTCCAGCGTATGGGGTTGTCAATGATGTATTGACGGATACGGTTCAAATCATTGTCGTTTTCGATGACGTGTTCATAGAAATTGCGTTGCCATTTGAAATCTGATCTTCCAGCTTTGTGTATACGATAGGCTGTTATTGCTTTGAATGTACGTATGATTTCACCTAATGCGGGAGATAGGTTACTTTGGCTTTTTGTGTACCTTTGTTGCTCGAATCGATCAGGCACTCTCGATGTGTAAGAGTCCTGATGGGCAGTGAATCCTGTTCCCGCCAATGTGATAATGCCGTGCAGATGATTTGGCATAATCGTGTATTCATCCAACTCAATATCAGGAAAACGCTCTGGTAATGTAATCCATATTGATAGGATAATCTGACCCACGTCATCTAAATGTATTTCAACATCCAGGATTTCTCCAAACATGCATTTACGATCTTGCGTACATATGGTTACGAAATAAGCTCCTGCCTGCGTGTAATCATAATCCTTTAATCGGATGGAGCGACGATGGTATTTCCCAGATTCATTAGTCATCATATTCCCCAATCTAAAAAAACATATGGCAAAAACCCGTAGCGCCCCAGGGGGTGGGGTGGCGAGCGTGTACCCGTTTGGACGTTGGCCCCTCCTGCCTACCCTGGGGCGCGATAAATCTGGCCCCTACATGTCAACATGTAAATTTTTTGCAGCCGCCTTGTCCAACATCCATACTACCTCTCCGTTTGTTGGGCGTACAATCTGGGCTGGAAATTCTTCTGGTTGGTATTCACCTTCGAGAACAGCCTGCAACGCATCTGCTTTATCGCTGCCAGTAACTAAAAAGAGCACATTTCTCGCTGCATTCAACAATGGGGGAGTAAATGTCAGACGATCAGGCGGTGGTTTAGGTACCGAAACAGGCATGACCAGGCGCCGCTTTTCGTGTAATGATGCCTGGTGAGGAAAAAGCGATGCCGTATGACCTTCTGGTCCCATACCAAGATGGATGAGATCAAAGCTGGGTATTCCATTCGTGCCAAATGTACGTTGCATTTCGACGGTATAGGCTTGCGAAGCTACCTCGCGATCTGGCTGGTCAGCAGGCATTCGATGTATCTGTGACTCAGAAATAGATATTTTATTCAAAAGCACTTCCTGTGCCAGGTATGAATTACTTTCAGGGCTATTATGAGGGACACATCGCTCATCTCCCCAAAATATGTGCACCAATCGCCAATCAATCTGTCTGCGAAATGGCTCACTTCCAAGAAGACTATACATTTCTTTAGGTGTTGTTCCACCCGTTAATGCAATTGTAAATTGACCATGGAGAGCAATAGATTCGTTGGCGATCCGCACAACATATTCTGCTGCATGCTGGCTGAGGGTATGTATATCAGGATAAATTGCAATCTGCATTGATTAGTTTCTCCTGTGCTATATTTTTTTACTTATTGTTTCTCTGCCAACATTTCGGTCACCTCCTTGAGCGTTTGCTCAAAATGGTAATCGTGCCCTAGAATCTCTAGCTCGTCGTGTAGTAATTCGCTTTCGCTTTGTACCGCTGCGAGACTTACAGAGCGTCTAGAACCTGTTTCATACGATAGATCGATCGAGGTCACGAAGAGCTTCATTTCATCGTCAAGGCTGATAGTGAAAGTGGCTTGTTTGTTTTCCAGGTTGCTAGTCAGGCGTACGAGGCAAATTGAGCCGGGACGCATTTCAGCGTGTACTCTTGGGCGAATTGAAATGCTTGCTATGTTGTCTGGTGTTGTTTTAACGCGAGTAGGTGTGAGTGAACGAGTTGTGCGTACGTTGGCTAAGCGTACCATGTTCCAGTAATATGTACCGCTGTCGGTATCACAATAATTGTTCATAGTGTCTGCCTCCAGTGACCAGCCAAGACGTTCTTTGAGCCAACCAGCTAGAAGCAATGCCCGAGCAGGGTTTGGTGAGACGTCACCCAATTCAGTGCGCATCTGGGTGGCAAGAGGTGCAACGGAATGTTCAATTTCGATAGAGGTCACTCCGGCAAGGTACGACCTGTATTCTGGAACATCGAAAAACTGGCTGATTAACTGCCGCCAAGGTGTGATTCGTCCCCAATTTAGATCGCTCAATGCACATTCAGGTGCTGTTTGAAAGAGAGCCGATAGGGTACCAATATCCTGCTCTGGTTGGAAAAAACTAGTTGAATCGACAATCACCCTGCTGCTTATATCGACAAGGCTATTGAAGGTGGGATCGTCTCGCCCAGGAGGGTCTCCATGCCACCACAGGTAGACTGGGAGGTCTGGTTTGAGTAGAGGCTGTATAATGTTCGCAACTGAGCGAACTGCAGAACCAGAGGCTAAGATGGTGGTTTGTTCAAAGCAGTGGCGCATCAAATCTGAGATCATGGAAAAACAACGCAGTGTGACCCACGCCTTGATAGCGGATAATCCTTGCTCTCCGCTGTCAAGAATCAAAATAGTAACACGGGCTAAATGAGTGCTTGATAACTCACGTAGTATCCTGCTGGCTCGCTGGGCAGTTTCTGTATCAGGAGTACAGATTACGAGATTCAGGACACTAGTGCGCACACTAACGTTAGCGCCGATGCGCAAGTTGTCGGCAGACATTTTCCATAACGAGGCAAGTACTTCCTCGATTTCATCCATGCGTACTGTTTTTCCTGCCCAGGGTAGATGTATCCCTGGATCGTGGGCGGTATCATTCGTCATTCGTGTTTCCTCTGATCTAAATTAAGAACGGCATTGTTCTTGTATAGCGAATACACCAGTACCCTGACAAAAAATTATGACATTACACTAAAAGACGCGCATTGACGGACTTTTTCTAATGAGTAGAAAGCTCAACTCCACACTATGCCCACTCCTACAACCCTACGCGTTGTGGACTATGGACGACGCCACCTGCGACCGTCGCGCCAGATGAACTCATCAGCGGCTTGAGGCCCCCATGAGCCAGAATCATAGGTCAAGACGGTTTCAGGAGGCTGCTCCTGCCACTCATCCAGGATACCCTGTAAAAAAGTCCAGGCGGCTTCTACTTCATCAATTCGTGTAAATAGCGTCGAGTCACCCAGCATACAATCGAGTAGAAGGCGTTCATATGCCTCAGGCTGTTCGCGCACGAAGGAGGAACCATAGAAAAAATCCATGTTGACCGAGCGGATCTGCATCTCGGTACCGGGCACTTTCGCGCCAAACTTAAGCGAAATGCCTTCGTCAGGCTGAATACGCAGGGTTAACACGTTTGGCTCGACCTGTCCGTATGCTTCGCTGCGCTTAAAAATCATAAGTGGCGCTTGTTTGAACTGAATAGCGATTTCAGTGACACGTTTGGGTAAGTGCTTGCCAGTGCGCAAGTAAAAGGGAACTCCCGCCCACCGCCAGCTATCAATAAATACTTTCATGGCCACATAGGTTTCTGTGGCCGAGCGAGGTGAGACTCCGGGTTCCTCTCGATAGCCTACGACCTGTTGGCCACCTACCCAACCCGGGCCATACTGTGCGCGGATCATATTTTTGGCGACATCTTGACCAATCAATGGTTGCAAGGCGTGTAGCACTTTGACCTTTTCATCACGTACAGCATCAGCTTCGAAGGTGATGGGAGGTTCCATGGCAACCAGAGAGAGCAATTGCATTGCATGGTTCTGCACCATGTCGCGAATTGCCCCTGCTTCTTCGTAATAAGCGCCGCGACCTTCCAGCCCTATATTCTCTGCTACAATGATTTGCACATGGTCAACATACCTCCGGTTCCATACAGGCTCAAAAATACCGTTTGCCAGTCGAAACACCAGAATATTCTGCACTGTTTCTTTGCCGAGGTAGTGATCGATACGATATACTTGTTCCTCTTTAAAGACTTTTGCAACCTGCCGATTTAGTTCTCGTGCCGAGGCCAGGTCGTGCCCAAAGGGTTTTTCGATGATAATGCGTGTCCAACCCTTGCGATTTCTATTTAAACCAACCACACCGAGATTATGAATGATTTCGGGATACTGGCTGGGGGGAGTCGAAAGGTAAAAGATGCGATTACCGGAGGTGCCACGCTGTTGATCAATGGTATTCAGCAACGTGCTGAGTTTCTCGTAGCCTTTTACGTCATGGAAGTCGGATTGCAAGTAATAAATACCCGATGCAAAACTCTCCCATATTTGTGGGTTGACCGGTTTTTGACGGCAGTGTTGATTGATAGATTCGAGCGCCTGTTCGCGGAACTGCTCGTCGCTATAGGGACGCCGCGCGAATCCTACAACTGAGAAACCCGCAGGTAGCGGGTGTTCCAGAGCAAGATCATAGAGCGCCGGGAGTAGCTTTCTGTGTGTCAGGTCGCCAGTTGCTCCAAAAATGACCATGATGCAGGGTTCAGGGCCATGCTTAATACGAAGCCCCTCTCGCAGGGGATTTGGAGCCTCCACTGCAGCACTACGTTGAGGCATTGTTAATCTCCTCGTTTATACAACCATGTACTTGTTTCAATCAAAAAGCTTTGATAGAAAGTATGGGAATAATCTATCTATTACGTGCGCCTGTCCTCTCCTGGATGAGTTGTCTTTTGCTTTCAATGCCCTTAAAAAGTTCGTGGAAGGAGTCAGCAAACTTTTGCACGCCTTCATCCTGCAACTGTTTCGTTACCTGGTCGTAGTGACTGCCAACTTTCTCAAGCTCCTCGAGTTCGTCCTTTGCCTGCTGTATGTTGTCTTCGACACTTCGGCGTACTTTGCCATGATCACGGAAGTTCTCGATTGTCTCCAGTGGCATTGTATCAACAGTGTCAGGCCCGATCAACTCCTCGGCATAGAGCACATCACGATATGCTGGATTTTTTGTGCTTGTGCTGGCCCATAGAGGCCGTTGCACATGCGCACCACTATGTTTGAGAGTTTCGAAACGAGGTGAATGAAAAATGTGTTTGAAATCCTGATAGACGAGACGGGCATTCGCGATAGCTGCCTTGCCTTCGAGGGACTTTAGTTTCTGCTGTTCTGTGCTATCGCTCGTGGCTTTGGCCTTTTCTTCAAGTAACTTGTCAACCAGTGTATCTACACGACTGACAAAGAAGCTGGCGACTGAAGCAATATGGCTGATATCTTTTCCCTCGGCATTACGATCTTCCAGGGCACTAATAAAGGCATCAGCTACTTTGCGGTAATCATCGATTGAGAAGATGAGGGTGATGTTGATGTTGATACCTTCGGTCAGTGCCTGGCGAATAGCAGGAAGGCCTTCAGGTGTTGCAGGAATCTTGATCATCAAGTTAGGACGATCTACCTTCTTCCAGAAGCGGCGAGCCTCGGCAAGACTGGCTTCGGTGTCGCGCGCCAGGTCAGGTGAGACTTCGAGACTTACAAAGCCATCCTGCCGGTTCGCTCTCTCATAGATAGGGAGTAGCATATCGGCTACTGTGCGAATGTCTTGAATTGCTAGTGCTTCGTAAATGTCACTGGTACTTCGGCCATCCTTAATAAGCTGTTCCACCTGCTCATCATAAGCATGCCCCTGGCTTATTGATTTTTGAAAGATGGTGGGGTTCGATGTGACACCCACTATTCCATCCTCATCCATCAGGCGCTTGAAGAGTCCATTGTTCAGTTGTTCGCGATCAACAGTGTCATACCAGACGCTTTGCCCATGTGCCTTGAGTTGAAGTAAAGGATTTGTCATCAGTTGTCTCCTTTGCGGCGATTTCTATTTCAGATATTCATGTTCGATGTTTTGGAATTGTATTCAAACTGGCGTATATTACAGTATATCACGCAGAAAGCCAATGAGGTGTGGCATCATTTTACTTACGATCCTTTTCTTGCTTTCTGTTGCAACTCATACAGTTTACCAATTGCTTCAATCGGAGTCAGTTCATCAATAGCAAGTTGCTTGATTTCCTCGATTAAGGGGTTTTGCTCTGATGCGAAAAGCGTCATCTGCATAACTGCCGGTGCTGCTATTTCTTGCATGGCCTTGCGACGTGCCTTCGCCTCGCCTTTTTGCTCTAACTCTGATAGAATCTCCTCGGCTCGATGTATGAC
>JBKPBA010000114.1:0-6016 GCA_046726675.1 Chloroflexota bacterium | reverse complement strand
CATCACGACATCAGCGGACGACCCAGAGCACGACGAAGTCAAGGTCACAGTCAAAGCACCTATCATAGCACTGAGCAAGAATAGAGATGACTTCCGGGAATGCCCGGACCCGGTACTCTTTGGCTATCCCGAATCCTGCCTCGACATAATGACCCTGGACGATTTCAACAGCTTTGTGTATCAATGGTTTGAAAAGGCTGTAGCTGCTGGTATGGGTCGCTGCTTTGTCTGCAACAAGGTGCTCGATATGGGTAACGAGAAACCCTGGGATGCCGTTTTCGTCACAAAAGAGTTGTATTGCTGGTTGATCGTGCATTATGATTGCAAGCGCTACCTCAGCCGTGATCTCAAAGGGCGCACCCCCTTTGAAGTGACACTGTACCCACCCGAGTTTTTTGATATGCGTTTAACTTGATAGAGGATGGCATTGTATGGATAAGAATCAAGTTGCCAATTTACTGGATGAAATTGCTTCACTGCTTGAGTTGAAAGAGGGGAGCAATCCATTCGAAGTGCGTGCCTACCAGAATGCAGCCCGCGCTGTGAACGGACTCGATGGAGACATCGAACAACTGACTCGCCAGGGCAAACTTAAAGGCGTGCCAGGACTGGGATCAACCATCATCAAACGTATCGAAGAAGTTGTCGAAACAGGACATATCGCGCTCTACGACGAACTGGTCGAGACTACGCCTCCTATTAAACTTGAAATGATGCGCATTCCAGGAGTAGGGCCAAAGAAAATCAATGCCATCTATAATCAGTTGCACGTCAATAGCATCCCCGATTTAGTACAAGCGTGCGAGGAGAACAAAGTGGCAGCAATGCCAGGCTTTGGTAAGAAAACGCAAGACAAGATTATGCAGGGCATTGCATTTCTTGCTCAACATGCCGGCCGTTTTCTCTATCCAGTGGCTGAAGAAGAAGCCTCGCATATTTATGCAGTGCTGAAAGAACTGCCTGAGATTGTGCGCCTACAAGTAGCGGGCAGCCTGCGCCGTCGCCGTGAGACAATAGGAGATATCGATATGGTGGCGAGTGTTGCCGATTCCACAAGTGATGACGTACGGCGCAAGATCATGGATGTTTTCACCAGCCAGCCATCCGTCCAGGCTATCACAGGGAAAGGCGAAACAAAATCTAGTGTTGTACTTAGCAGCGGTATGAACATGGATTTGCGTGTTGTTAACGACAGCCAGTTCCCATATACCCTCCATCACTTTACAGGCTCCAAAGAGCACCATATTCCTTTACGCAGGCGTGCGCTCAGCATGAACATGACGATCAACGATTATGGGCTTTTTAGAGGAAAAGAGCCGCATTTAGAACTCGTTCCCTGTAAGGATGAAACGGATATTTATGCCGCGCTTGGTATGGCCTATATCGAACCAGAGTTACGTGAGAACATGGGAGAGATCGAGGCAGCCGTCGATGGTACTTTACCAGAATTGGTGCAGGAGAGTGATTTACGGGGTGTACTGCATGTGCATTCAACATGGAGCGATGGACAGAATACAATACGGGAACTGGTTGAAGCATGTATTGCGCGTAGACTGACCTACTTGGGTCTCACCGACCATAGCAAAACGGCAGCCTATGCAGGTGGGTTGAGCGAGGAAGATTTGAGGCACCAGCATGAAGAGATTGACAGTCTGAATGAAGAATATGCTGGCCGCATACGTATCCTCAAGGGAACTGAATGCGATATTCTGCGCGACGGGTCGCTCGATTATGCTGATGATGTGCTGGCAAGCCTGGATTTCGTGATCGCCTCGATTCATAGCCTGTTCAATCTCTCGCCTGAGGAACAGACACGACGTATGCTGCGAGCTATCTCCAATCCCTATGTAGATATCATAGGACATCCTACCGGGCGTATCCTTCTTGGCAGAGAAGGATACACGCTGGATTTAGACGCGGTGATTGATGCCGCGGCTGAGCATGGAGTTTGTATCGAGATTAACGCCCACCCATCACGCCTGGATCTGGATTGGCGTTACCTGCATCGCGCAAGAGACAAGGGCATCAAGATACCGATCGATCCCGATGCGCATGTCATTGATGGTTTGGATGATATGCGTTTTGGCATCGGTATTGCGCGCAAAGGCTGGTTACGAGCCAGCGACGTGCTCAATACAATGACAACCGGCTCATTGTTGGACTTCTTCAAAAATAGAAGGAGCAGGTAGGTTTGTTACTCTAAAGGATAGAGGGACGTAGTACCATTAAGGTAATATAAGCAGAGATGTTACTGGCATATGCGATAATGAGAAATGCGAAATAGGCGAAGTAAAGTAGAGGTGCATACAGGAAGCGCACCCACGTAAAGAAAGAGCATTATTCATGGCACAAGAAACAGTATTACAGATTAGTCCCCGCGAAGTTAAAGGAAAGGCTACAAAGCGGTTACGCAAGGTAGGCATTATTCCGGCCAATATTTCTGGTCATAAGGAAGAGTCGCAGACAGTTCAAGTCGAAGCCCTTGCCTTTGAAGCGCTGAGGCGAGCGCATGGCGCAACAGGCATCATTACATTGCGTTTGTCAGGTAGCAGGCGCGATCTGACAGCGCTGGTACGTCGCGTGCAACGCGATCCTCGTTCGGGTAAAATTCTGCATATAGACTTCTCGCGCGTAAGCTTAACAGAACGTATTACAATGAAAGTTTCGCTGCGCTTCGTTGGCGAAGCTCCGGGTGTAAAGGATGAGGGTGGCGTCTTGCTTCACCTCCTGGATGCCCTTGAAGTGGAATGTACCGCGAGTGATATTGTTGACTACATCGAAGTTGATATCTCCCCGCTGACTGAAATAGACTCCATGTTGCATGCCGAAGATGTCCAGCTACCTGCGAATTTTACGCTCATTACCGACCCGAAAGAGGGTATAGCAAAGGTCGCAGCCACACGCGCTGAGAGGGTTGAGGAAGCTGCGGAAGAAGCTGCTGCTCCTGTCGAGGCTCCTGCTGCAGCGGAAACGAGCAAAGCTGCTACAGAAGCTACTACAGAGGAATAACGAGGATTAATGGTTAACGAGCGATAGACATGCGTATAATGATCGTTACTGATCAGTATCCTCCAATGGTCGGTGGTGTTCCAACGGTCACCCAGGGGCTTGCGGTTGATTTTGCCAATCGTGGAGACCAGGTATGGGTCGTCGCGCCTAGTTCTGGTCAGCGAGATGTCCATCACCTTGAGCAGAAGGTACATGTTTATCGCTTCTCTTCATTTGAATGGCCCACCAATGAAGATATCCGCATCCCATTTTTGCCGATTCTTCCATTCCGCGGGCTCTTGAAAAAGGTTGACCCTGATATTATTCATATTCACTCGCCGGTCGTTCTTGGTAATATTGCTCAAATTGTGGCTGGTAGTTTACGCAAACCTGTTATTGTCACAAATCACTATTTGCCCATAAATATGAGCCGCTCTCTCTCTTCGGATCCATTATTCGGCAGGACTTTTATGACTGTATCGTACACTTATCTGGTGCATTTTTGTAATCGTTGCGAATACGTAACGGCTCCAACAATGACAGCTCTTAATTTGCTCTATGAACATGGATTGCGTGCTCCCGCTCAGGCTATCTCGAACGGCGTTGATCTGAAGAGATTTTCACCAGGCGAACACGATAAGCGATTACGGCAACGCTTCAAGCTACCAGAGGATCGTCTGCTCATCCTCTCGGTCAATCGCTTAAGTCATGAAAAACGTATCGATGTACTCATTGATGCCGCTGCAAAGATGACACGAGATGCACACATCGCTATTGCCAGTACTGGCCCTGCCGAGGCGGAATTGCGCGCACAAGTTGAACAATTAGGTCTGAAGGATAAAGTGGCATTCCTGGGATATATACACGATAAGGACCTCGCATCACTTTATCACCTGGCAGATGTCTTTGCTATTCCATCGGAAGCGGAATTACAGAGCCTGGCAACCATGGAGGCAATGGCATGCGGATTACCTGTAGTTGCTGCTGATGCATATGCACTACCGGAACTGGTGCATCATGAAGTAAATGGCTTCTTGTTCCAACGAGGGAATAGTGACGAGATGGCCCTGTATCTCGATAGACTTGTGGGAGATGCAGCGCTACGTAAGCAAATGTGGGCAAATAGTCTTGAAATAATAGCCAGACATGACCGCACGATGGTGCTGGATCAATGGGAAGCGCTCTATCGTCGCCTCTCAAATGAATTTGTAGAGGCCAAAGAGCGCAAATTGCAGCAACGTCGAGAACGGAAAAGCCCTGGCTTTGTGCGTCCTGGGGAGGTTCGATCACGTTTGGTTCGCACCAGTGATTTATCGCTCGATCAGCGATTCGCTGAAGAGTAGCTTCATCCACCCCAGCGTCGATTGAAGAGTCGAGCAAGATGGCGTTCGATGTCCCAGCGCCATTGAATGCTGTGGTATTCTACCCAACTTCTACAGCGCGACCACCATGTCTCCGATTGTAGGAGCATAGGTGATTGATTGTGCTCATCATGAGTATGGACAAATACAAATGACGAGGAAGGCCGGAATCCGGGTTTCTTTGTTTTGGTCTCGCCCATGCAGAAAGACTCTCCTTGAAATACACTACTATAGTGACTTGTTTCTAGTATAGACACTGGGCAATCATTTGTCCAGTGGAGGAAAAAGAGTTCTATGCAGGTTATTGATCCATTTCTACAGAAATTTTTTGCAACAATCAGCGAAATGGAAATCCACAATGAGCCATACATTCACCATGTTGATAAGCTTGCTAGCAAGCTAGCAGAGGCCGATATCGAAGCAGTGTTAGCCTGCTCCAACCAACATTCCAGCCACAAAGATCCCCTGAGCTACTTTCACGAGAAGTTTTTAGAACAGTACAATCCTCAGCTACGTGAATTGCGTGGTGTTTATTATACTCCTGATCCTGTAGTGTCCTATATAGTGCGCTCCGTAGACTTTCTACTTCGCTCCCACTTTAACCGCCAGAATGGGCTGGCTGGAATCTCAGAAGAGATGATGCTACTCGATCCTGCATGTGGAACAGGCCTTTTTTTACAGGCAGTAATACATCACATTCGCAATGAGTTCCAAAAAACGGGTGACCCTGAGAGATGGCGGGATTACGTACATTCATATTTACTACCCCACCTTTTTGGTTTTGAATTGCTCGCCGTTCCCTATGTAATTGCTCACCTTAAGCTCGCTATGCAATTAGCCGCTTTGGATTTGCCAGAGTCAGAACAACAGGTGTGGGCTTATCACTTTGGGCATGACGAGCATCTGAATATCTACCTGACCAACACGTTGGAGCAGGAGAATTCAGGGCGGGGGCAAGAGAGAAATCAGATATTGGTAATCCTTGGTAATCCACCTTTTGCTGGACATTCGACCAACAAAGGTCAATGGATCACTACGCTGATCGACACCTACAAAGAAGATTGTCCAGAATTGAAGAAACCTGGTCAAGCAAAATGGTTGAGTGATGACTACGTAAAATTTATGCGTTTCGCTCAGTGGCATATTGAGCAGGCAGGTTATGGTATCCTGGCCTTCATCACTAATCACAGTTATCTGGATAACCCTACCTTTCGGGGTATGCGTCGCAGTCTGTTGCAGAGTTTCGATGATATATATATCCTTGATCTGCACGGCAATAGGAAAAAGCAAGAACAAGCCCCCGATGGTTCGAGAGACGAGAATGTTTTCGACATTCAACAGGGTGTGGCCATTAATATTTTCGTGAAATGGCGAGATTTTGAGGGTGCGGGAATTCAGAGTGGGAGAATTCAGAGTGAGAGAATTCAGAGTGGGAGAATTCAGAGTGGGAAATGTAGGGGCGGGGGCGAGCCCCGCCCCTACATTTCCCATCTCGACTCTCCTGTCTCGGGTGAACATACTCAATTTTTTGCTACAGTTCACCATGCTGACTTGTGGGGTCTTCGAGAAGTCTACGAGCTTGATGCTCAGGGACATGGCGTTCTAACGGGTGGTAAATATGCCTGGCTCGCTGAGCACAATCTTGCTAGTACGCAATGGACGGTACT
>JBKPBA010000113.1:0-3354 GCA_046726675.1 Chloroflexota bacterium | reverse complement strand
TTCAGGCTGATAGAGAGCACGAGATGGTACCTGCATTACTGGAGCATGTGCAAACCCATAGCGACGAGCTAGCCAGCCTTCGAATCGTTGCCTTACTGCTCTTGCTCGGTGGAAATGTAGTAATCGATCACATGACAGACGTACTCTATAATTATCCTAACCACCAGCAAATATTAGTATACGCTTTTTTACTGCTAGGAGACGAGGGCGTAGAAGCACTTTTAGAGATACTATATGATCCTGATACGCCTACTTTGCTGCGTGCAGAAGCTGCCAGTTTGCTAGGTATACTCGCTCCCAATGTGGATATACGTGAATATGCCAGTATGCTTAGTGAGTATGGCCTCTGGGCTGGTCAATCAGCAGGGATGTCTGATGTATTACATCCTGATCGACTTGCGGTCTCACTACGTGCTTTAGGGGGCTTACTCACTGGAGGTCATTGGGATGCTACTGAGTTACTAAACCTTCGACTTCACAGTCATGAACACAGCGCTGAGCGTGAATTATACGATATTTTGCTTGGTTGGCGCTACAGCCCGCAAATAACTATGCTCGAGAATGATTTGCAACATGAACGAGAGGAACATAAGCAGCATATAATGAAATTCTCGCAAGAGATACTGGATCTGAGAGTACATATCTCGGATCTTGAAGAGCAATTGGAGCAAATTCGCCAGGAACATGGTTTTCAGGGTGATGAATTGGATCAGGCAAATAAGAAGATCGAGGAGCTTCAACATTCTCTCAACCTTGCAACGCGGGAAAAGCAATCTATTCAGGATACTATGCAGCGAGCAACACAGGAGAGACAAACGTTACGGAACAGTCTCCAGGAAATCACACGCGAGAAAGATGTTTTAGAACTACAAGTTTCGCAATGGCGTCAATATGCAGATCAACTGGAACAGGGACTGAAACTGAATCGCCCCCAAAGCCCGAAGAAAAAGTAATGCTTGTCTATTCATAGCAACTAGAGTATGATGCAGGAGGATTTTTCTAGCAATCATCATTCATTAAAGGCCTCATTATTATTTTGGAGGGCATTATGCAAAACGCTTTAGCAAGGGTGCGTAATCCAGCTTTGCGCCAGGGGCTTATTTTTGGCATTATCCTTGGAATCATCCTGTTAGCTATAAGTTTTATCAGTAGCGGCTTGACAATCACATTGATTCTCTGCCTTTTAGCAGCTTTTTTAGCAGGTATGCGTGCTTCACAAGAGACAGGAAGAATAATTACAGGTACACTTGCAGGCTTGTGGACTGGATTAATCGGTATATTCATCCCTTCCATTATCTCAATGGTATTACTTCTGCTTAATATTGATGCTGTCCGAAAAAGTGCACAAGACGCAGCAAATAAACAGCATCTGCATATCACTTACACAAATTCACTGTTGCTCGAAGGATTATTGATTAATTTTCTCATCCTCCTTGCTTTTGGAGTGCTACTTGGCGTAATTGGAGGCGCAGTAGGTGGTAATTTTGGCAGGAAACGTGCCCAAATTCCTCCCGTTGAAGAGTACCATGAAGCTATAATTGAGCCACCTTCCGAACCACAAACCGAAGAAACGCCTTCTGAATCTCAAACCGAGGAGCCGCCTTCAGAAACTTCGTCAGAGGAGCCATCTTCATCGACCCAACAAGCAGAGTAGTTCACGCATTTTTGCAAAACGTTACGAAATCCATTGTACCGGGTATTTCGTTGCGATTTTGGGTCGTGTAGCCTATAATCCATAGTCAATGGAGGAGTTAGATGACCCAACTTATTATTTATCTACTAGGCCATCCGCGTATAGAATGTAATGGAGAAAGCATCAATCTTGACACGCGCAAGGCAAGCGCTCTCATAGCATATCTAGCTATAACGAAGCAACGCCAGAGCCGCGATACTCTTGCTGCCTTACTCTGGCCAGAATTTGATCAGACTCATGCGCGTGCTACCTTGCGCCGTACCCTTTCGACGCTCAATAAAGCTCTCGGGGGGTCCTGGTTAGAAATAAGCAGGGAATACATAAGCCTAAATTTCAGCGCTGGTATCTGGGTAGATGTACATGAATTTCATAAACGTCTATCAGAATGCCGATCACACGACCATCTGCCAACAGAGATCTGTTCAGATTGTCAACGACCCCTGAGTGAAGCAGTAGAACTCTATGGTGGAGATTTCTTAACGGGATTCAGCTTGCGCGATAGTACAAACTTTGACGATTGGCAGTTTTATCAAGCTGATGTTTTGCGACGTGAACTTACTAGCGCGCTCGAACGCCTTGTACAATGTTATGCTACTTCTGGTAATTTTGAATCTGCCATTACCTATGCCCAACGATGGTTGGCGTTTGATCGATTGAATGAGTCTGCGCAGCGCTTACTGATGCAGTTGTATGCCTGGAATGGTCAGCAAAGCGCTGCACTGCATCAATACCGGGAATGTGTTCAGGTACTTGATCGCGAATTAGGCGTAGCTCCTCTAGAATCAACAACCAGACTCTACCAGGCGATTAAAGAACATCAGCTATCTCCACTTCCTATCACGAAACATAGCTCAACAGAGACTTCTGATTCTAAGCCGGTTGGTATTTCGCCATTGCAAATGAATACATCTATAACTCCTACGGCCACTTCCCAATCTTTAACCTTTCATATCAGCTATCCGCTGGTAGGTCGCTCAAATGAATTGTCGATGCTGATGCAGGTGTATGGCGGCATCCATGCTGTAGGCCATATGATCCTTTTAGAAGGTGAAGCAGGCATTGGCAAGACACGACTGGCCGAAGAATTTCTTGCCTATGCCCAGTCTAATGGCGCAAACGTAATCTCGGTTCGCTGTTATGAAGGAGAAACACAATTTGCTTTTGGCCCCATTGTTACAGGGTTGCGAACCACTCTGGCGATAGAAGGCGCTGAACAGAGGCTGAAGCATATCTCATCTCCCTGGATAAGCGAGGCTGCCAGATTACTACCAGAACTCCTTACATATCGTCCCGGTTTATCATCGCCTTTACCGCTTGACAGTCCTGGCGCTCAAAGTCGTTTCTTTGAAGGTCTCAAGCAAATGTTGTATGCATTATGTAAAGGTGCACAGCCGGGTATCATTTTTTTCGATGATATTCAGTGGGCCGATAGTGCTACTCTTGACCTCTTGAACTATCTCGTAAGACGACTACGCGAACAACCAGTATGCTTGATTGTTACGTTACGAAGTAGACAGGCTTCGAATGACAATCGTTTGCATCAATTGCTGAACGAAGCGTTAAGAGCCGGCAATACGACCGTTGTCTCATTATCCCGTTTGAATCTATTGAGTGTCCGCGAATTAGTCCTTTCAGCCTCACTAAACTGTGCAGCCCGGGAT
>JBKPBA010000112.1:0-9443 GCA_046726675.1 Chloroflexota bacterium | reverse complement strand
CAACATTAACACATTAAAGATTGGTTGTGTAAAGATAATTTGAAAGATCTCGCCTATCTGACCCACGAGTTATCTCCTGTCTTCCTCGATCTAGTCAGCCAGGCGTTCTGGGACTGGATCATAAAGATTGCCATGATAAAATGGATGGCAACGTCCAATGCGTTTCACTGTTAACCATCCTCCATGAATAAAACCAAAACGTTGAATTGCCTCATAGCCGTATTGCGAGCATGAGGGTGTAAATCGACACGATGGAGGTAGTATCAACGACAGGGTGTTTTGATAAATGCGAATAAGTATTAGTGCGATGTATTTCACTGTCGATGTCCTTTGTGTTTCCTCTGCAATGTACGAATCTACTTCAGATTTTATAATTACTTCTTTACTCATCAGGATTCGATGTGGCTTCAAGCAAGTTGGCCCGGCGCAACAGGGTCAACAAATCTTGTTCGAGTATGCGCACATTAGCCGTGTTTGCCTTTTGCCTGGCACTGACTATAATGTCTAATCCACCAGGAAGCCTGGGTAAAAGGCCCCGCATAGCTTCACTTAGTAGTCGCTTCATATAATTACGATCAACAGCATGTTTTGAAATACGCTTGCTGACCACAAAACCTACACGTGTTCTTGCTACATCATTTGGCATCCATGCAAGGATGAGCAGCGGAGACATAACACTACGCCCCTGCTGCTTTACCCGCTGAAATTGATTATTTTTCCGCAGGCGTGCTGCATGGTTGAGTGCCACAACTAAACTGTAAGTCTCCAGCGCCCTTTGGCGCGGCGAGATTTTAGCACACGACGACCGTTGCGGGTCGACATACGCTTCATAAAGCCATGTTCACGTTTGCGCGGAATGCGCTTTGGTTGCCACGTACGTTTCATGAGACCCTTCTTTCTCCTCCACTTTGGATTTCTTGTAGATTATAGCGGTTACCCCTACAACATGTCAATCGCAGAAGTAGAGGGTTGGTATGAGGGCGGGGCAAGCCCCGCCCCTACGCCTCTTTGAAGCGCAAGAGTACACGGCCAAGTTTGATTTCATCGTTGTCATGTAGAGCCACGGGAGTCTTAGCTGTAAGCTTCTGCCGATTGAGAAACGTGAAATTTGTGCTATTCTCGTCTTCAAGCATGTACTGGGCGTTCTCAACAAAAATGCGAGCATGCATTCGCGAGACGCCGCCTTCTTCTCCTCCATGTGGAGTCAGATCCACATCGGGAAAGATGTTGCTGACAGCATCTTCGCGGCCAATCATGATACTATCTTTGCCGCTCAAGTCGAACTCCTGGTTATCGGCTTCGACGATCAGTCGCGCACTTAATGCTGCCGGAGCGGAAGACATTACAGGGGCCGCAGCTACCGGTGATGCTGTCGCGGCTGGAGCTGCACTTGCAGCAGCAGATGCTCCGAGCATAGCGCCGCAGTTTGAACAGAATGATTCACCTGCTGGATTGAGTGATCCACATGAAGGGCAGACCTCGCTACCGACCGGGGCAGCTGCGACCGACGGTGTAGGCTGGGGAGCAGCAGACACTGCCACCGGGGCAGCACCAGACAAAGGCTCGCCGCACTCATCACAAAACGCGGAGCCATCGGGATTTTCATGACCTAAGGAACACATTACTGTCATGGTTCTCTATCCTCCTAAAACAATCTTATTTATCTAACTCGCCGGGAGCCAGCGATTCAACGAGCATCGACGCGAGATGCCCCTAGGGTACGATATCGTCCAGGCGTTGTGTCAATTTACGTGTCTTGTTGCCAATCGATTTTACCTGTTCTTGCGAGATTTGCTGACCCTGGTTAATCTGTTCGAGAGCCGCCTGCGTCTCTTCGTCAAGCACACGGGTCACGTTGGGCGCAAGGCGAGTTGTTGCCTTGCCAGTTCGCTTGTACTCTTCCAGAACACGAGTCACCAGGCGATGCGCATTGGCTTTTTCAGCGAAGTTCATCACATAGGCGTTCACGGGAGCCGACTGGTTCGCATCTGTCGTGAACGTCACTTTGATATCATCACGTATTTTCTCGCCCTCAAGGTTCGCAATTGGAACATCATAGGAAAGTTCGGCCTGCGCAATACGAAAGAGACCGGCCGGGCGTGGGTCTAACATCAGCTCCACCAGTACTGACTGTGGTTTGTCTTTCTCTAGATCACCTAAAGGAATAACTACCTGGCGGTCCGAAAGCACAGATTGACCAAGATCGCTGATAATTGGTAGAACTTTCACTGCTTTTTTGGGGGAAACCCCCACAGGCAGGCGCAAGATCATGGTAGCATTGCGAATTGCTACGTCCACAGCACTCTGCAATTGCTGCTCAAAAACGGTAAGAGCATCCGTCGCATTGCGAATAAACTCGGCCGGCATACCTCCGCTGAGCTGCCCAACTGTATCTAGCAGATCTTCATCCCAGTCAGCGCCAATACCCAGAGGATAAATGGAAATGCCGGCGGAGGCGGCATCCCTTGCAAGCTGGCGACAGCGATCTGAGTCGCCATAAGTCACACCGTCTGTTAGCAGAATCATACGATTGACTGCATTGGGAATGTGCCAACGGCCAAGTTCATTCAATCCCTGGATCATGCCCAGAGACATTGTAGTGCCACCCGCATCACGAATCTGATCGATGGCTGCTTTCATGCCGGGCTTATCATTAGCCGGCATAGAGGGAATAATAACCTGCGATGTATCGTCAAAAATGACTACTGATACATAGTCGGTCGGTTCCAGGCGGTCGATTACCATCTTGACCGCTTCTTTGACATTCTTAAGTTTAGCGCCTTTCATGGAGCCAGAATGGTCAAGCACCAGAGCAAAATTCAGTGGCATGCGCACCTGGGCCATCATTTCGGTTGGCCTGGCTTCTACCAAAACATACGCCACCTGGCTACCTCCAGTAACTGGCATGAAGTCTTTTCCGACTTGATGTTCCAGTGTTACCTCACCGGGCATAATATATAAACTCCTTTCGTATTGGCTCGATTTAGTATATCATAAAGGGCAATTGCGATTGTTGTAAAACACGCCTCAACGACACTCCACGTCTACTCTATGAGTCAGAGGCGTGCAAGTAACATATTTCAGCGCACAAAGACAATGACGGCGCTCACATTGTCTTCTCCTCCATTTGCATTGGCCGCCTCGATAAATTGTGCGCAAGCAGTTTCCGGTTCTGGCGCATTATCCAGAATACTTTCAATCTGGGGATTGCGCACCATTTCCCACAAACCATCAGAACAACTCAATAGGATATCACCGGGAAGTAGCTGCTGTTTAAAGGTGTCTACTTGTACATTTGGTTTGTCTCCCAGGCTGCGGAAAATTTGGCTGCGCTGCGGATGGGTATAGACATCATCGGGTTCAATCAACCCACCTGCAACCAGTTGTCCCACCAGGGAATGATCCGTCGTCAATTGATACAGTTGTTTGCCACGCAACATATAGGTGCGACTATCCCCTACATTAAAGATATAGGCATGTTCGCCCACTACCATAAAACCTGTGATAGTTGAACCCATGTCGGTTTTGTCAAGCTGGTTCTTCTGGCAAAGAGCCGTGTTTGCCTCTTCTACAGCGTCATGAAGGAGTGCCACCATAGAATCTTCGTCGAACGACTTTACGGGTTCTCCATTCTTCTCGGCTGTCAGCGGTTCTGTCAGTAATTCTCGCAGCAGTCGCTCTGCGATGATATTGATGGTCATGCGACTAGCAACCTGGCCATTATCATGACCACCCAGGCCGTCGGCAACGATAAAGACTCCCAACGGTGTTGATATCGACTCATACACGCGCTGGAGCAGCAAGACAAGCGTACTGTCTTCATTTGGCTCACTACGTCGCACATTGCCAGCATCGGAATTTGAGGCAGCTAGCAACTGCACACCATTAGGGAATGGATTTTGCTCAACTTGCTGCTGTTCAATCATATACGTGTGACCATGCTCAATAAACGTATTCACGATAGTTCCTTGCAGAACATGTGAATCTTCCATATGCCCATCTGTTTCTTCGCTGCCCTGCTCCGTCGAGTACTCATGCATGATATACGGTACATCGAGCATGCTTGCACCGCAGTTCATGCAGAATTCGTCGCCTTCGGCATTTTGTTCCGACCCACAGTTCCAACAATGTTGATAGCCCTGGTGATCAATAACCTGGTAAACATGCTCCTGCGCACTCTCGCTAAGGACCTGTGTAATTTCGTAGCGATCGAGCATCTGTTCACCTATAGACAATATAGGGAAACCGTTTGTTGATGCAGTTGTTTCATGCTGATCAGATGGCTCCTGCATAGTTTCACTCTTTTCCTCTTCAGAAGTAATTTCCGCAGCTTCTGTCTCACCTGCTTTATTTACCTCGTTTGTCTCATCAATTTCAGTATCCACCCTTTCGGCAGAAGTGATTGATTCCTCAGAAGTTGCTGACGATTCAGCTTGCGGAGGAGACGGGGAAGGCGGTATATCTTCAAAATCGTTTGCTACTGATAAATCTACAGCGGTCGGTGCATTGGCAGTATCTACTGTTTCACCAGTATCCTGCGATTGCTCGGATGTGGAAGGCACAGGTATAACAGATGAAATATCCACGTTTTCCATTTGCGCTGTAGATTGGCCTCGAGGTGTCCCGCCTTCCGGGGCATCAGATTCCCTGGAACCTGCAAAATATGTCCCATTTCGTTCCAATTGTTGTTGCCAGCGCCGGTTATGGTAAGCAATCATTTTTTCAGGAGTGAGGATCAGAGTCGGCTCAAGACTCAAATCATCAGCTTCCTCACTTAGAGTAGATTCAGGTTTTTGCTCCTCGGTCTTGTGCTGTACATTCAAGGACGCATTGTCTTCCTGTGTTGAAGTAGGAGCAATGGGAAAATGATCACTTAAGGTTGCTTCAGAAGTGGGCGTTGGTTGTGAATGGAATGGTTGCCCACAACTTTTGCAAAATTTTGCGTCATCACGATTTGGTGTATTACATGATGGACAGATCATCCTGCCCTCCTTAATTAAACTACAATTGTTTCTGTAAACGATTGGCTTCAATATTATTCGGATCACGCTGCAGAGATTCGCGTACCATTTGCCGGGCTTCAGCTTTCTTATTGGTCTTTAGATAACAGTGTGCCATAGCGCTATAAATGTCAGATTCTTCAAAATTCCACTGACGAGCTTGCTCTAAAGCACTCAAAGCCAGCTTCCACTCTTTCGCCTTCATATGAGCGCGCCCCAACTCGTACCAACCCTCCCACATGGCGGGGTCACGCTGTGTGACCTGCCGTAAGACGCTGATAGCAGCCGAGGTCTGGTTCGTCCTGATATAAAGGCGACCCAATGCAAGGAGAATGAGAACATGATCAGGGTTAATCTTAAGACCTTCCAGGAAATAGGCTTCTGCTTCCCGATCATAGAACTGATCCATCGCCACTGTGCCGAGTTGATAATAGATAGCGGAGTCATTCGGAGAATACTGAAGCGCATGCTTGAATGACGCGATGGCTTTATCAAAGAGACCAAGATCATGATAGGTCATGCCTAATTGGAAATAGGTATCGACAGCGTTTGGTTTCAGCGCAACAGCTTGCTCAAAATGTTCCGCAGCGAACTTCATATTTTCGGTAAACAGGTTCTTATCTTTATTTTTTACTGATTGCCCGTACTGGCGATAAGCACGGCCAAGATTGTACAGGACGTCATACGAACTGTTACCTGGAACCTGGGCCATCTTAAACTGGTTGACAGCTTCTGCATAGTTCTTGCTATTCATGAACTGTAGTCCCAACCGGTATGCCGCCTGCTGGTTCCCTGCTTGCACAATATTGACAGCAGCACGAGAAGGCTGAACAGCCGCATGAACTGGCCTGGGAGGAAGAGTAGCTTTCGAGACAGCTTGCGCAGACACTCGCGGGGGTACAGCAGTTGCGCCCTGGATGAGCGGCTGTCCATCACGTTTACAAAACTTTGCTCCTGGGCGATTGTGAAAGCCACATTTTGGGCAGATTAATTCTCCCACAGGTACTACAATAGTAGCATTGGGCGAGATAGACGGAATTTGCACCGTAGGCGGAGTAGCACTATTTGGCAAGCAGTGCTGCAAAGCAGCACGCATGGCTTCAGCACTCTGGAAACGATTGGCCGGTTCCTGTTGCATAGCTTTGATGATCACCTGCTCAACCGGACAGAAAACTCTGTTGCCAATTCGAACGGTACGCAAGCGAGGATTCTTAGCTAAAATACTGCCAGCAGGAGGTGTCTGGATCGGATCAGGCTCATGATTGGTCAGCAGATGATACATTGTAGCGCCTAATGAATAGATATCAGAGCGAGCATCTGTTTGTACTAACTTGCCTGGATTCAATGCCGAGCGTTTTTGTCCTGGAGCGGTGATCGAACCGAGATGTTCAGGTGAAGCATACGAGATAGTACCCAGGTTTTCTGTATTTGTGCGCTTATTAGGATCGAACTTACGAGCAATACCAAAGTCGATCAGTTGAACATTGTCATCAGGCGTTATCATAATATTACCAGGCTTGAGATCACGCAGGATAATAGGAGGCGTTCGCGAGTGAATATAACTCAACGCCTCACAGACCTGCATCATCCATTTAATGACCTGGTCTTCATCCAATGGTGCCTTGCTGTCCTCAAGTATTTTTTCCAGACTACGACCAGGGACAAACTCCATCACGAAGTAGTAATTCCCTCGCTCCTGAAAACTCAAGATCAAGGAAGGGATACGCGGATGCTTGAGATTAAACAGCAGGTCAATCTCTTTATCGAAGCGCTCGATGGCAGATTTGCGTTCATCGGCGGGTGTATTGGGGCTAATGATCAGTTCTTTCACCGCCCGAAAGTAGCCGGGCTTGCCGACTTGTTCAACTTTGTAGACGGTTCCCATACCCCCTTCACCTAGCACCTGCACAATTTTGAATTTTCCATCCAGAATAGTACCTAATGGGAGTGGCATACGACGGTCCTTATCAATCCTCTCGACCTGCTTTGTTAGTGTATTTGTACGAGTATAGCAGTGATATTATCTTCCCCACCGTTGGCATTAGCCAGGTCAATGAAGGTATCGCAGATTTTCTGGGCGTCAGTATTTTCTTTGAGTACTTTCAGCAAGTCCTGGTCCCGTACCATTTCCCACAAACCATCGGAGCAGAGCAACAGACTATCTCCAGAACGTAGGGAGATATGGAAGACATCAGGGTCAACACTTTTGTGTCCGGCTCCCAGCGAACGATAAATCAAGTTACGCTGAGGGTGTGAGTAGATATCATCTGGTTCAATCTGTTTTGCTTCCACCAGCCTGTATACCAGGGAATGATCTTTTGTCAGCGGTGTAAGAGTACTATCGCGGTAGAGATAGGTGCGGCTATCTCCTATATTGGCAATGAATGCCAGGTCGCTCTGAATAAGAGCGGTAGTCACAGTACAGCCTAGTCCGCGGGCAGAAGATTGCTCTTCTCCGTAGTTCAATATGGCTTTGTTTGCCTGGCGAATAGCAGCTTTGAGTTGTTCCTCTACATTTTTCGTAACCGGTGTCTCTGGCAACCTTTGTGTTTTACGCTGTTTTGCAGCCTGCTCAGTCATCTGTGTCGAATCCAATTTAATGGTCTCCTGGTCAGACAGAGGAGCTAGTTTGATTGTTGGTTGCTCAGCTACAGGAACCAGGAGGCTTTTAAGAGCTTCGCTGATCTTTTGCACAGCAAGTTTACTCGCCACTTCACCTGCCTGATATCCACCCATACCATCGGCAACTATAAAGAGACCTCGATCCCCATCCTCTGAGATACGCATAAATGGGCTATCTTCGTTTTGTTCGCGTTGTTTCCCCACATCAGTTTTATAAGCGCCAGTAAGTGTTATTGGCATAGATTTTATTCCTCACAGTAACGATCCTTATCGTTGTTTATTATGTTCAATATAACATATAGATGTTTAAGTGACAATTGATATTAATTGGCTTTATAAGGCCTGTGAATGCCCCTGGCAAAGACACCTACAAACCTATTATCATTGATTGATTGATATATATACGTGGTAGGGATAAAAAGGTTGTGAAGCGGGCTCATCCCTACGATGAGGAGCCGCGTTGCAGGCGCTTGATAATGTCTTTGAGCCTACGGGTCTCGGCAACATGCTGATCTTGAATGCGCGCCATCTCTTGCTCCAGTTCAAGCTGCATTTGCTCCATACGGTCTTTCATATGCAGAATAGCTTCAACACCTGCTAGATTGACGCCAAGATCTCGCATTAAGCGGCGAATATGTATCACTCTTTCAATGTCGCGATCGGAATAGAGACGCGGGCTGTGAGGGCTATTGCCTTTACGTGCCGGTGAGATTAGCCCAAGGCGCTCGTAATGGCGCAACGTTTGCTCGTGGACTTCGGCTTTGATTGCTGCGACACTAATGACATACCATGCGCCATCATCTCTTTCACTCACGATAGATGCCCCCCTTTGCTTACGAGTGAACTTTGGCTCCTCGACTGCGTGCCAGTTGCTCAAACAGACCGCGCTCATTATCGTTGAGTCCCATCGGTAGTACGACTTTGACTCTTGCGAAAAGGTTGCCACTACCTCCGCCTCGCAGATGAGACATACCTTTATTGGCCAACCGGAATAAGCGTCCATTCTGGGTCTCTGGCGGAACAGTCAGTACGAGTTTACGTCCATCAGGAGTTGGTACAGCGACTTCACCACCCAATATTGCTGTGACAAGGTCAACATCTATATCACTATAAAGATCATCGCCTTTCCGCTCGAAAAGCAGATCAGGTTTGACACTGATAACTAGAAAGAGATCGCCACGGGGCCCCCCACCACTTCCTGGTTTTCCCTCGCCGGCTACACGAATCTTGGAGCCATTATCAACACCTGGGGGAATCTTAACCTGAATGCGCTTGCTACGAGCAAGCATACCTAGCCCATTACAATTAGTGCAAGATTTACCTGCGACGACTCTTGTTCCACGACAGACAGGACAGGTTTCTGTTGACTGAATGTTGAATGTGCGCATTCCCCCCGAATAGGCTTCCTGCAGGGTTACCTCAACTGGTTGTTCAATATCTTCACCCGTTTTCCTGCTTGTAGCTGTGGGACGGCCAAAAAGAGCCTCAAAGAAGTCTGAAAACCCTGTTGAATTATAGTCCATGGGCGAGCCGCGAAAATTGGTAGTGCGTCTACCGGCACCGGAAGGAAAGCCAAATTGATCCTGCCAATTTGGGCCTAACATATCATACTTGCGCCGTTTGTCAGCATCAGAGAGGACTTCGTAGGCTTCATTAATTTCCTTGAATCTCGCTTCTGACTTTTTATCGCCAGGATTTACATCAGGATGATATTTGCGGGCCATCTTGCGAAAGGCCTTTTTGATGTCCTCCGCACTGGCGTTTTTTGAGACACCCAGCACTTTGTAATAATCTTTGTATTCCATTACTCGCCCCTCTTTA
>JBKPBA010000111.1:0-8161 GCA_046726675.1 Chloroflexota bacterium | reverse complement strand
GGAAGCATTAGGTCGACTGATTTCGTTAAACCTGCGCATACTCAGCCCACTTTCACAAACGGACCGCGCAAAAGTCATCGCTGAACAACTACGCGGCATCGGTGGCAGCCGTACGGTCGGCTTTGGCATGCAGCAAGTACGCTCGCTACCCGATGCGGTAGCGCGAGCTTTAGAGTTGCACCTGGAGTCGTTAGAGAAACCAGATACTGAAGAGCAAACTGCAAACCCGCCCCTTAGCGCAAATGGGAGGGATACAGCGACTGGCCCCGACAATCCTACAAACTCAGTTACTTTGACGGCGAACCCTTTAAGCCTGAGTCACCTGAGCATCACTGGCAATCTTTGTCCTCAATGTGGCTGTAACACAATGGTTTACGAGGAAGGGTGCAGGAAGTGTTATAACTGTGGGCATAGTGAATGTTAAGTTCGGACTATGTTTTGGAACCCGGTTGGCCTGTAGTAGGGCCTGGGAAGGGACATGGCGAAAACACACATGTGTTTTCGCCATGTCGTTAAATTCGGTAGGTACACACATTCTGTGAAATGTGGGTGTTGAAAGTAGAGATATGGACGAGATAAGTATGTCACTCCGGTTGCCCCTGGATGATGACGGTTTCCTACGAAGAGAATGCCCTCACTGCGGGAGGCAGTTTAAGCAAAGACCAGGCACACCTGACGAGACGCAGGAATATCCAGGAGTGTACTATTGCCCTTATTGTTCGGCTTCAGCGGATGCAGATGCTTGGTACACAACACAACAGCTAGAGTATATCCAACAGCAAGCGATGGCAGAGATTATAGGTCCGAGCCTCTATAGACTCCAGCAGCAGCTAGAACAGGCCAACCAAAGCGGACTGCTTCGTATAGAGATGACCTCTCCTGTAGCGATGGAGCCCGAGCCACTGGCGGAATGCAATGATATGGTACGGCTAGTGTTCCCCTGCCACGTGGACGAGCCGATCAAGGTCGATGAGCAGTGGTATCGGGAGGTGGCTTGTGTAGTGTGCGGCACAAGTTACCCAGTGGATGAGGTCCGAGCAGTATCAAGAGAAGAAGTAGGTGAAAAACTGCGTATGGAGCAAGAAGAAAGAGCACATCCTAAAGTTTTTGTCAGCCACGCCAGCGAGGACAAAGACCGTTTTGTTCGTGCCTTCGCAACGCAACTGCGCGAGAAGGGAATCGAGGCATGGGTAGACGAATGGGAGATCTACCCTGGCGATAGCCTTGTGCGGAAAATATATGAGGCAGGCATTGGTGCTGCACAAGCCGTTCTTATCGTCCTCTCGCGCAATAGTGTGGATAAGCCTTGGGTAAAAGATGAGTTGGATGTGAGCATCATCAGGAGGATCGAGGAAGGAATGCGCATCATTCCGATCGTGCTTGATGATTGTACGATACCAACAGCATTGAGGGCAACGCTACATGTCAAGATTCCTGACCTGAACAATTTTGATGCACAACTCAGCCGCGTCGTCGATACCCTTTATGGGCGTAGCAAGAAACCCCCTCTGGGTCCTGCTCCTGCCTACATTCAAAATCCGATCGTGCAGATACCTGGCCTCAGCAGAATAGATAGCTTGTTACTCAAGATGGTGGGCGATAAAGCCATGGAGAACGGCAGTGGTTTCGGCATACAGACATCAGAGATGCTTAGTCAGGCGGCGGAGCAGGATATATCGCCCTACCAGTTCTACGAATCGCTGACTTTACTCGGCGATAGCCATTATCTCGAACTAACGCGTAGTTCATACACTGAGCCGAGCGATCCCAAGCTACGGGAAATGGTAAGAGGCGGAGTTCCATTCTTTTCTATCACTATTGACGGTTTTGAGAAGTACGCAAAGGCCTATATATCTGAGTACAAGGCTATTGTCAGAGATGTACACCTTCAGATTGTCAATGAAGGCAAAAGTGATAGCGCCTCAATAGCTACTGCTACCGGGCAGCCTCTGCTGATTGTTGAGCACGTACTAGAACTCTTGGACCGGAGTAAAGATATAAGATTGTTACAAGAGTTTAATGGGGGGATTACGACGCGCTTTATGAACCCTTCCCCGCGGTTGAGACGTCGCTTGGAGCAATGGGACACAGCGTCTTAGAATGCCTGTAGCAGAAGGTGGCTTGCGGGAAGGAGGAGTAACGATGCCAAAGTTGACCGGCGTGACAGTGTCGCTGAAACTACCGTTTCTTGGTGACATTAATGGGACTTGGGAACCTGACGAGACAGAACAGCGTGCAGCCTGGGAGATGTATGTGGAATTGGTGACGCGCGTCTCGCTGGCGGAGCTGCAACCTGGTGAGGGATTACTCCATGAAGCGTTAGCTTCGCTGTATACGCTCTTTGAGAGTACCCGTAAGATTCTGCGGGAGTATGGCCCTGCAGTAGCACGTCCGAAAGGTGAAGGCCAGCTTTCGTTTGGTTACCTGGCGATAGCGATCATCAATTGTGTGATCCGCCCTCTGCTCACGAAGTGGCATCCCAAACACTTACACTATCAGAGTATGCAGAGAGATACAAGTTCTTCAGTCCTGTATGAACAACAGTGGGAAGACGGCGATCTGCTCCGTCAAGAGTTGAATAACGTACATAGCATCCTCAGACAGTACGCTGACCTGCTTGCTCAAATAGCAGAAGTGCCACCGTTAATACTCTAATCGCTCGTATTCTGATGAAAAGCAGGAGGTAGCCACAAACAGTTGACAACAACCAAGCAAGTAAGTACTTGTCCTTCTCCCTGTTGATGAGGATTGTCTCCTGCTAGATGTCCCCTCTGCCTAACAAACTGATCGCAGTGAAGATGGAGCATTAACTTTTTATTTGGGCTCAATACCACTCGCAGCGTAGTCTTTAATCAATTCTATGATCCGCTGGCATAAATCAGGAGGTGCGTTTCGCACAATTTCTTGCTGTATGCTGACGATAACCCCCCTGAGGCGTTCGTTTCCCTCTTTGAGCTCCGCAATCCGCATCGCCAATTTACGACGGTCGCCCTCCCCTTCAGATAGGGTGTTTAGCTCCTTTGTAAGCTCCTCGATGCGACCGCGCAGTTTAGTGATAACCTCCGCCGCCTGCCCCAACTCGATGACCTTCTCGCGGCTTAGAGCAACAGGGGATTTTTTCCTCGGCCTGGCTCTTCCTTCGTCCCGGAAATTTCGCACCTTTTGTGCCCAGTTCTTATAGTTATGCGTCAACGTATGGTACGAAATAGCAGCCCGGCGCGCGAATTCAGAGACTGAAATACGCTCCTGAGAGTCTTGTATCCTCTGCCATTCTTCCTCAAGGCGGTCCCGCGTGGACCTACCACGAACAACTAAGTGGTTCGCCATTTTCCTACTCCTTTGATTCTAACCGGTTCCGTACCTGCTCTGCACTATTGGGAAAATAGGCTAACAGAATAGAGAAGTGGCGAAAGCCACACATCTCTGCAAATTCTGACACTGTTGGATAGAGATCTAACTCGCACACCTTCCTCCAAGCAGCCTGCACCGTCGGACCGTACGCGGTTTTATTATGTTCTACGAGAGATGCATACTGATTAGAGTATTTCCTCATCAGCGTTTGGTATGTTATGCCGACTTTATGGGCAACCTCGGTAGGTGTTATAGGTGTGGGCGAATTTTTAGCATCTTCGATCGCCAGCCGAACTCGTTCGAATATAGAAAAAATGGCTTTCCGCTCTCGGAAACGCTCAACCCATTCTTGGTGATGAACCTTCAGTGTTTGGAAACCCATCTCTGCTTCATGAGCAAATCGTACGAGCGTCCATTCCTCTTCTGAAGCAACCATTCGATCCCAGGCAGCCTCTAGCTTTGCAGAGACGACTTTAGCATTATGTTCTACTAAGCGCTCCGCCCAATGGCGGTAACGCGCGCGCATTGCATTTTCTGGTACCCCAGCAGTAGCTGCGAATTGCTTGATTGTCCATACCTGATTACTTCTCTCGACCTCAGCGAAAGTGGCCCAGAGAGCTTCTTCCTCGCGCCTTACTTTGTCTTCTTGCGAATCGGCGAGTTGCGGGACAAGTTCAGGGCAGAGACGGCGTATCGTCAATGGCCCGAAATGGCATCGTTCAGAGAGCTGGATCAGGGACAGGGATTCCCCTGCCTGCCTGGCACGCTCCCAGCACGCATAAACCCCCGCTCTTCTCTCCTCCTGAGAACTACAACCCCAGATACCCGGCAGGCCAATATCTTTGTTGTGTTGTATCAGTTTCTCGATGATATCGGGACGCTGCTTACTCAATACTTTGATGTCAATGTGCACATGCTTTGCAAATTCACGAGTCTTTTGACCAGTTTGAGTGTCGATTAACTCTTGCAAGTGTTGTTCTGCTGCCCTGCACGCCTGCTCAATCTGTATTACCTTGTTCTGCTCAACGAGCCGGCCTGGATATTCTGGATAGCTTATGTAGAACTGTCTCGCTAAAATGCCGAAAAACCCCGCGAACTCTTCAATCGTCATGGTTTTTCCCTGCACACGCAACTCATCGAGTTTCGCCTCTATCATCTCCTGCAGTGGCACCGTTTGTCGTCTGTTATGCGCTGATAAGCGGTCACAAATTTCAGCATATTGATACAAGCCTCTTACATCGATTCCTAATCTTCGTGCAAAAGCAAAGGGCGTCAAGGGAATCCTTTTTTCCTCGAGATCTCGAAAGATTCCCTCCGCAAGGAGGAAAACATTCGCATCAATTTCTTTCGGGGGTTCCACATTGCGCTTCCGCTTAAAGGGCCCGTGCTCAGCATTTCGAATGGCTTTTCGGCGCCGCTCACGTAGTGTACGCTTTGCCGGAAGTTGAGATGATGACTCCTCGAGAGGCGGATCCTCTGGGATTAGCTGATCGCGAGGGCGAACTGGAGCTTCGCCATTCGCAGCCCGATGTTCATCCTCTGATATCTCCTCCAGGACTTGGTCCAACCTGACCAGCCTCGCCTTCCACTGGCCAAGCCGTGGATGCCGTGGGTTACCCATTTCGAGCACTTCAATCTGTGAAACCAGAAGTGCACGATCATCCAGCAGCGCTTTTTTGCTCTCAGGCGTGTAGAGCGCGTAATCGCAGCCGTTACCCTGGGGGCCAATCCAGCAGGGGTCTCCGCAGACACACGGTCCGCTTACGTCAGGAAGAATTCAATGACCGTAATGAGTAGGGTGCAGTATCATCCCCTGCTCTCGCCAGATAGCCACATCGCATGGATCGAGATTGTTCAGCATGACGAGCCGATTATCGATAAGCGGTACTGCTTTCCCTGTCACCAGCCGCTTTTCATGCATCTCCCGTATGCGTTGCACATCTTTTTCCTGGCCGTGTATATAGACACCGGTCATCGGGCTCAAACCGGCTATCGTCCGCCGATGTTGGAGATGATCCCCTACGTCCACATATGAGGCTCCGCCCATATACGCCTTGTATGCGAGCGTGTGCCGCATCTGATGTGGATTGATGTGGTAATATTCGCCCTGAAATTTGATATTATAGCGGTGTATGAATCCTGGTCGTACAACAACTTCATCCTCTGTTGTTTGCCCATTCAGCCAGGCGTCAAATGTATTGGCAGTTATCCCTCGTATACCGGCATAAGGCGAATCAGTGAGAAACAGGCCATCGCTCTCGCCAATTTCTGCCAACGAGTCGGTCAGCGCCCGAACTCGTTCTACCATAGTGCGTACGAGAGTAGCGGCCGGTTCAGTGATAAATATCTCCTCTTGCTCCAACCCGACTTTTGTATTGTCAAATAGCAACCAAACACCCTCTTTCTCTATTTTAGCTCGTTCAAACGCTGACGGTTCGCGAAGGCACTCTCGACTTAAAAGCAGAACTTCGGAAATACGCCGACCGCTAAAGAAGAGCAGAACCAGAACGGCCAGGTAGAGCTGGTGAGACCGCAGGTATTTCGCCTTGGATCTCTTGATTTTTTCATCCAGAGAGAGCTGATGCAGCCCCACGGCTTCCATGAGGGCCTCGCTTACTTCATCCGGTATCACCTGCTCTAACCCCTCGGTAAAAGTCCGCTTCTTGTAATCATCCTTGGGGGCCGCCAGGATATTTGGACGAAAGTCAGCAGGTGCGCCATCGTACTGTTCCCGTAAAAACTTGGCAAATCGATCAACTATCGCTAGCTGAGCACGTGCTGATGCAATTCCGCTCTGGCGGAAATACTCTTCCAGCTCAAATGCCTCGCAGCGCGTCAATTTCAATGGTGAGAGTTCAGCTCCGTGTCGCTCTTCCAGGAAGCGAAAGGCCTTTCTAAGTGCCGCCATTGATTTATGGGCCCATCCATTGCTAAGTCCCATCACCAGTATGCCGTTTGCAATGAACTCTTTTACATATTGTTTGACAAGAGGTGCGAAGTCGGTGAATGATACTCTCCCGTCGCAAGGCCTTGCCACGTTTGAGCGATAATTCAGGTCCCACTTGTCCTCGTCGAACGAAACGTTTTCGTGAAGAAAGTACTTAGGACGACGGGCTCGATCTACGTGGTCTCCTTTGTCTGCTAAAGACGATCGCAGTGACATTGCGTGTATCCTCCTCTCTTCGACGATCAATGAGGTTAATATGTGCTTGTGCAAGGTTGGCATGATATAGGAGATTTTCGCGATCTCGCTGATTCTCTGCTTTCTCCGCTTTACCCAAGTACTCGTCGCGTTCTGCGACATAGTTATGGCGCTTGCTGACCCAGGGCACCAGAAGTGGGCACTCGAAACAGTGACTTGCAAATCGGCAGCTTCCTTGCCGTTGGACATCGAGGCCGCACGAGCCCCACTCAAGTTCGGAATTGTCAGGATTCCGCCTCAGAATGTCAACTTGATCAGGCCGCTCTTTGATATCGAGAACCGGCCTCTGGCAGGCAATCGTCAATCGCCATGCCTCAGCCTGCAAAGCCTTCGCTATGTTCCCGGCCACAACCAGTTTCTGCCGGGCCCGATAGTACATTTCGGTGGTACTTGCCCAGGCATGCCTCATGATGCGACGAACACGCTCGCGATTTTGAAGTGTGTAGGCGAGATGGGTGCCAAGTGTGGTACGCCCATCAGCAAGCTTAAGGTCGGACGGCAGGCTCGGACATTTATGCCGTTGTATCATCGACCGTAATGCTTTATTGAGATGATCCGTACTCAGCAGGTGTGGCCCTCGGTATCCAGTGACGAAAAGCAAGTTTGTCTTCAGCATCGCGCGTGCTTCGGCGCCCTCGTTGATCACGGCCTGCAGTAGCAGCAATGTATCTTTTTCGATGGGAATTGTGTCAGGCTCCTTATTTGGCGCATGAACGCGAAGGCTATGTTTGCCATACAGGTCGTCGACCTTGAGATCATCAACAGTAAGGCAGTTAAGTTCAGCGGGCCTGACTCCCTCGTTAAATGCAAGCCAGCACCCGACGAGTGCGGGAAGATTTACCCATGCTTTTGTTTTTCCCGCACCATCTAAATAGCTCTGCCATTCTTCAGCCATCATGGCGTACAACTCCGCATACTGCTCATTATCGAGGGCCCGCTGCTCGATGCGCCTTTGTCTATCTACGCTCCTATCTCTGAAAGCATATCTGGTTACCTCCCATAATCGCTCTAATGTTAAACTCGATACTCCAGGAAGCTCGAGCATTATGGCTTGTCTGGCCGCCATGCAGAGAGAGGAGAACTGGTTCCGGCGAGTGTTTGACGAAAGAGGAAGTCCGCGGAAACTAGACTGCTTTTTGAGCCATTCCGCGTAGCTTCTCCAATCTGCACAGCTAAGATCGTCTAGTCTGGTTGTGAGTACTCCATATTCCTCCAAAAAGCGCGTAAACCAGCGAACGGAGTTCCAAAGTTGAATGACTTGATTTGGTGGAATGCTCTGGAAAGCTCCTTCCAACAGAGAGCGCCACCAGGCACGCACCTCCTTGTTCAACTCAGTAAAATCGATCTTCTGTTTAAGTTCTCTATGATAGCTGATATATGGGACCAGCCAATGGTCTTCATCGGTGACCTGTACTATGCCTCCACCCTTGCAAAGAAACTGCCTCATTGAATCGCCCTCCCAAATCGCTCGGGACGGCTCTCATGCCATTGCTCCATATCCTGACGCCTCTTCTCGGGTGAGACGTAGCTGTAGATTTCTGTCGTAGCGATATGGGCATGTCCTAACTGGTGCTGGATAGTTTCGCGTGGCAATCCATAGTCCTCAGC
>JBKPBA010000110.1:0-7887 GCA_046726675.1 Chloroflexota bacterium | reverse complement strand
GTGTCACTATATAACCAGGCGGTTTCCAAAGATACCAATGATGCTGAGTCGCTCATCTACCTTGAAAACCAACAAGTATTAGCTTCTAAAAATCCATATATCACTATCGTGGTAGGAACAATGCTCACTGGTAATGGAGCTACTGCCAGTGTTGGACGCGATGACCTGCAAGGTGCATATGTCGCGCAAAAATCGTTCAATGATGCTTCTAAGCTCAATAATAATGTACTGGTACGTTTACTTATCGCAAATGCTGGTAGTAATTCTGCGGACACAAAAACAGTTGCACAGCAAATCGTGCAACTCGCCCATACTGGCAGCACTTTTGTGGGTGTGATGGGTTGGCCATTCAGTGGTTATGCCAGCATAGCCACTAGTGTTCTGCGTCCAGCGCAAATTCCAATGATTTCGCAGACTGCATCAGGTGATGCATTGACTGGAATATCGCCCTACTTTTTCAGGGTAGCTCCTACGAATCAGAGGCAGGGGATTGAAGGCGCAAAGTATGCCGAACAGACATTGCACGCGACAAAGGCAGTGATCTTTGTTGACCGAAATAATCTCTACACGCAAAGCCTGGCCAATTCTTTCAGTACACAGTTCATCGCGGATGGCAACCAGATCGTTGCAACAGAATCATACACGGTAGGTAATACTGCGAATTTCTCTCAACTTCTAAGCGATGCAGCGACTTTTAACCCTAATCTTATCTACTTTGCTGGCTATTCCAACGATGCAAGTCAATTGCTCAAAGATCTGCCAACATCGGGACCGCTTGCCACTGCACCTATCTTGGGTGGAGATGCCCTATATGAAATAGGTGGCTATGGGAGTAGTTTACATGGAACGGCTTCACGCCTGAACTTTACATCGTTTGCCTATCCTGACGAGTGGCAATTTCTGTGTAGCCAGGGACAAACATTTGCCTGTTCTCAACCTTCGTTCTTCACCAATTACAAAGCTTATTACGATCCGAACAATCGGCATTCAGCAGGAGCGTATGGCTTCCAACGTGCCGATGGCGATACTATTCTCTCGTACGACGCAACTGTGGCAATGTTAACTGCGGTCAATAATGCTCTCACAGGATCAAAGACATCGATCACAATGAATGAAATGTTACTGGGTATAAAAGCGATCCAGGGATCCAATGCACTCCAGGGTGTCAGCGGACAAATCTCCTTTGGATCAGATGGCAATCCAATCCAAAAGTCTCTAGTGATCCTCAGAGTCGTCAATGGGGGGTTCTTCACTCTGGTTTCTGTGCAGCCATGCTTCCCAAAAGGTCAGTGTTAATTTGAGGGCTTTCCCTTGATGATCTTCTCTACGGTCTCGGTAGTCATTCCCGTGATCTCTACGATTTTATGCCGACCTGTTGTGCCACGAACAATCTGTATATTACGTTTATGCAATCCGAGAAATTCCGCGAGCAATACAATCAGCGCATCATTGGCAGCCCCATCCACGGGAGGCGCTGTTACATGCACCTTCAGTCCACCCTCTTCCCATTCTATCAAGTTTTTGCCACTACGAGGGATCACGCGTACATTTATAAGCATGAGTTCTACCAGCCTTTGGGAAGAGCTTGAAGCAATAAGTGTTGCATCGTAATAACCATAAACCAACCGATGAAAAATGCTATGTCAATAATACCAACAGGACGTATAATACGACGAATTGGCACAATGAAAGGATCTGTCAAACGTGCCAGAAAACGAATAAAAGCATATCTTTCATCGATACGAAACCAGGAAGCGATTGCTCGCACAAACATTGCAATAATGATAGCGCCTGTGCCATAGAGTATAATTCCGTAGACAATTCCCTGATCGGGAGGTATGCCAAACAACATGATATACTACTCCTGAACTGTACGGACCTCGACAACGGTGAAACCCAGAATTTTTCGTCGGAAGATTTCGGTCACATGCACTCCCTCAAGGTCTGGCAGAGTCGTAACGTATTTTTGTACAAGTTCACCAAGAGGACGAGCCGCAATTAGTCCGGCGACCGAGGAGAGGGCGGTTGAAGCTACACGTGTGCGCGCGCGGCTAGACGTCATGCCAAGCAAGGTGCCAAAGGTCAGCAGTGTGAAGCCAACGACCAGGTTAGTGCCACAATTAGGATGAATGGCGAGTTGAGATTCGCCCGCCTGTAAACGAGATAGTGCTTCATTTAGTGCCCTGCGCAATTGCCCGAGATCCACGTCACCTAAGATGATAAAGCCACGAGAACTCGAACGAGCGCTTATACGTAAATCAGAGACATAGCCACTAAGTATCGTAATCGTTGCATGTTCTAAAGCATGGTTTTGTCTAATACGACGGCCAAACAATATATCTTCAGTTTTCATATGTTGTTTATTTCCTTTATTGCTTTTCGCGTTCGCCAAAAATTGCTCGTCCTATACGTACAATCGTGGCGCCTTCTTCAATAGCTACACTGTAATCACCCGTCATACCCATAGAGAGATGCTGCCATGAACATACTGGCAACTCAGCGCGCAATTGATCTCGTAGTAAACGCAACTTACGAAATACAGGACGAACTTGTTCCGGATCTTCAACCAGCGGTGCCATCGTCATTAAGCCTTCTACTTGAATATGAGGCAGCGCCACAATCTGACGCGCTAATTCCGACGTTTCGGCTAGAGGCATGCCCTCTTTGCTTGCTTCCCCAGAAACATTGATCTGAAGTAGCACAGAGAGATGTTTCCCTTGCTCACCGGCGTGCCTGCTGAGCGTCTGCGCAAGATGCAAGCTATCCACGCTGTGTACACAATAAAACGGGTTAACTACCTTACCTGCCTTATTGCTCTGCAAGTGCCCGATCATGTGCCAATGTAACCCCTGTGGATGAAAAGCCGCGATTTTTGGAAGAGCTTCCTGTACGCGATTCTCACCAAAATCAGTCACCCCTAAATTATACGCCATTTGCACAAGTTCAACAGGCTTGGTTTTTGAAACAGCCACGAGCATGATTTCTTCTGGCGCTCGACCCACTCGCAAGGCTTCTTCAGCGATGATAGAACGCACATGACCGATATTAGCGGCCATGTGATCTTCAGTTAACCTTTGTTGGTTGTTCATGATAGTTGTTCTCTTTAAGCCAAACTGCTCTTTCTGATGCGATAGTATCACAGAGAACAACTGACAACAAGGTAAAATATTCGTCCCTACGAGATCGATATGCCGTACTTAATTACGCAATGCCAGAATTGAGGGAAAGCGCCCCGCTTTACCATGTTCACCTCGGTGCGAGAAAAAATGCTCTTTTTCGCAACTCGTGCATATTTCTGACGACTCAATATGCTCGGGTAACACGCCTGCCATAAGCAACTGATTACAATTCGTTTCCCATAGATCAAACCGTAAGCTATCACGGTCTTGTATTCGCTTCACAGTGAATACGGCTGATTCACGTATTAGTTTGTGATAGCTTCCATCAGTGGGATTGGAGTCGAATTCTTGCTGTCCCAGGAAGTAGCGTCGTACCTCCTCGGTGACTTCGTAGCAACAGGAGCCAATGGACGGACCAATTCCAGCGCGAATATTGTTTGGGTAACTTCCAAACTGCTCACACATAGCATCAATAGTGATCGCCGCAATTCCACGAGCAGTACCACGCCAACCTGCATGCGCTATACCTATTACGCTTTCTACAGGATCATAGAACATCAAGGGGACACAATCGGCAGAAGACATGGCCAATGCTACACCACGATTCCTTGTGATCAGAGCATCAGCTTTGCGCCTTGGTTTAGTTGTCCAGATCAATTCGTGCTGATCTACTTGATACGAACGATGGGACCAGTCGGTACGCCAATCATCCCAGGTCTCTACACCCAATGTAGCAACCTCTGCGCCATGTACCATCCACAATGTCGCACAGGGATATGTTTGTATCTGAAGCGCTTTAAGCGCAAGTAAACGATTGCGTATCACATTGTCAAAATCATCACCACTACTATACGAAACATTCAATCCCCCGTATGGTGTCTTGCTGTAACCTCCTAGACGTGTAAAGCTTGCATGAATCAGATCAGGAAAGTGGAGAAAGTGGCAGAATTGCACATAGCGCACCCTGCCATGCTGTCGCTCAATCAAGTTGGCTCCTTAATGGGTAATATCAAAAAGTATTGTAGCACATGATTCCTGGAGGGCGAGGGCATTGAATGACGTATTAGAAGCCTCCCCCGACATTACAAACTCCAAAACCCCCGAAGATACTAGCAAAAAGAGGTCCAATATTCTCGCAATGGGGTAGAACTACAGATTGTTCAGCGTTTATTGAAGGATCATATACTTGAGAAAGTTGTCCGTAATTCTGGTTGCCATGGCCAGGACCAAGTGTAATGCGCTGTATGCCAGAACTGGGAAGAGTACGGCCAAAGTTGGCGAATGCCAGGATCTCCTGCGGACTCATATCAGTATAAACCTTACCTGCCAGGTCTGTAATCAATTGCTGAAAATGGTCGATAATATTTGGCGCGGTCAACTTCTTTTTAAGCGCCTCTAGTATCTCTTGCTGCCGGTTCGTGCGCCCGATATCGCCTACAAGATCAGCATGGCGAGAGCGTACATATTCTAATGCTTCCAGTCCATTTAAATGCTGGGGGCCTGGCACAAGGTAGAGACGTTTGACCGCGAAAGGGTCATTGGGATTGGCTCGTGTATCATCAGGATAGGCATCATCGACAATAGGATGAGTTACGTCGATATCGACGCCACCAAGAGTATCAATAACGCTGGCAAAGCCGCTTAACCCTACCCAGGCATAGCGATCAATCGTAATTCCGTAATCTTGCTCAATAGTCTGACGGGCTGCTCGAACGCCATCGTCAAATTTATTGGCTTGGGCAGCCCCAAATAAAAATGCCTGGTCGATTTTGTGCATTTCCCCCTTCAACGGCATATATACCCAGGAATCACGGGGGATAGAGACCATATACACTCTGTTGTTATCGGGATCGATATGCACAACCATCATAACCTGTGTAAGCAAGGCGGGAAAGCTATATTTATTATCGTTGTCGCTGCCAAGTAGTAGAATATTCCACGGCCTTCCTGTAATGGCGCTATCATCTGGAGGCGGTTCGTTGTTGCCGCGACTAACAGGATGGAAAAAATTCAACAGGGGAGCCTGTATAGTGCTCTTGAAGTAAGAATAACCAAAGGCAAGAGCGCCGCCTACTAGCAAAGTGAGGAGCAGAAAAATATAGATAAAAGTACGCATCCTCCTTGAGTAGCGTCTTGCTGTTCGTTTGCTGGGCGGTAATTTACCCGGGGGAATTTCCGATAATCGCTGCTTTTGCATCAATTTAACGCCCATTTACCAGGTTGCCTTTCCTGGTAACTATTATACACACTTTACCAGAACGTATAATACTACGTGACAGAAGTATCTTCAAGTGTACATTGATTTGTAATACTCTGCAGAAACGAAAATGGAGGATGAATGTAATGAAGCTTGAGCAAATTCAGGAAGCTCTGCGCAGCGAGGGACTCGATGGCTGGCTCTTTTATGACTTTCGCAAATTAAATCCAATCGCTTACCAGATCTTATCAATTTCCCTCGACAGTTTCTTTTCACGTCGCTGGTTTTATTTTATCCCTGCGTCCGGTACTCCGACTGCTCTGGTCAGCGCCGTTGAATCGCATGTACTGAGCTCATTGCCAGGAGAACAGCGTGTATTTCGCACCTGGCAGGAGATGAGAACTCACCTGGAAGATCTGTTGCCGGCAGGCAGACGTATAGCGATGGAATACTCCCCAATGAACGCCATCCCTTATATGTCGCGTGTCGATGGAGGTACGCTTGAACTGGTTCGCTCCTATAATGTAGAGGTCGTCAGCTCCGCAAATATGGCGCAGCGCTTTATCGCCCAACTCAGCGAGGCACAAATGGAAAGTCATCGCGAGGCTGGACGGCGACTCATCGCGGCGAAGGATGCGCTTTTCACTGCATTAGGCGACGATCTACGAGCAGATATAACACTCAATGAATATAGCGTGGTACAGCGTTTTACAACCCTTATACAACATGCGGGATTGGTTCTAACCGATCCTCCTCATGTAGCAGTCAATGCGAACGCCAGTAATCCACATTATGAAGCAACGAGCGAGAATCACAGTCCTATCCAGCGAGGAGATTTAATCCTGTTCGACTTCTGGGCTCGTCTCCCCGAAGAAGACGCTATCATGGCCGACTATACCTGGATGGCCTTTGCGGGAACACGAGACGAAATTCCAGCGCCTCAGCGTGAAATTTTCGATATCGTACGGCGGGCGCGTGATACTGGTATAGTTTTCGTACGCACACAACTGTCAGCAAACCAGCACGTCAAGGGGTGTGACGTCGATGATGCCACACGTGCAGTGATCGCCAATGCAGGTTACGCAGATTACTTCGCGCATCGTACAGGCCATAACATTGGCAGTATAGTGCATGGCAACGGCACGAATCTTGATAACTTTGAGACCCAGGACGATCGAATATTGCTGCCTGCCACATGCTGTTCAATGGAGCCTGGAATCTACCTGCCAGAGTTTGGTATTCGTAGTGAAGTTGATCTGCTTGTGCATGAACGAGATGTCGAGGTAACTGGGATACCAGTTCAGGAAGAAATTGTGGCTCTGATGTAACTATCCTCTACAACCTAATCTGGTTATGCTCGTATATGATGTTGAAACAGACATTGTTGATAAGGCGCAATTGATTAGCGCCTGCAGACGGGAGGAGCTTATTATGGGTGACGAATGGGAACAGAATCCCGCATCAGAGCAACCCAATCAAGATGATCTGGACAAACGTATCGAAGAAATCCGGCGTAAGGTAATAGAGGGCACCAGTGAAGCGCAACTGCGCATCAAGCGGGTAGTAGATAAAGCCGGTGAATACTGGCAGCACACGAATACTCCACTTGAACCCCGCCGGCCTTCGAGCGTGGAAGAAGAACGCATTCGCCACCTGGCTAATATGTGGAGTATCGGGAACTGGCAAATTGCGCGTGATCTAGGCACGTACATGGATCTTGTCTCCTGGAGCGAAGACGAGGTATGGGAGGTCACTATCCAGACTCGTTGGGAGACGCGCAGTATGGAAATAATATCTGAACCCTATTCTGGGCGACCAATGGGGAAAGCACAACCGCTACTACCTGTGTGGGACTATGATCTGCCTCCAGTAGCAGGCTTGCGAGCGCCAGAAAGCCGCGTTCGCATTGAAGGATTGGACGAGGAGCTATCATGCATCGCTTGCAATAGTACAGGACGCCTTTTATGCGCTACCTGTACTGGCCGCGGTTGGGTAATTTGCCCGGATTGTAAGGGGCGAACCAAGATTCGTTGTACAACCTGTCGTGGCCGTGGCTACATTGCAGACTGGTCAGACACGAAGAAAAAGCCCTACTTCCAGAGGCAGGCTGAAGGTCTGACAAATGCTGTCAATGCAAAAGTCTCAGATGTCTTTGAAGGATTTCGCGATAAAGGCATGCCGATACCTAACCCTATCGATGTCGATCCCGCCTCTAAAGGGCGTACAGTCCCCTGTCCTGATTGCGTAAATGGCGAAGTGGAATGCACCTGTGGAACTGGCAAGCGCGTCTGTGCGAATTGCAAGGGAGCAAAAACAGAGTTATGTGTGCATTGTGGAGGAACCGGCAAAGTGGTGCGTCGTTACGAGATCGTGCGTCGCTTTGACCTTCGAGAACAAAGGCAAATAGTCGGTTCCAACATCATTCCAGAGCAACGCCTTTCAAAAGCTACTGGAGACCTGGTCTATAATGCCGAGATAAACGAGCCTCTCTATGCTGACGCGCCGCCCGAAGGCGTCCCTATTGACGTATGGCGCCTGGCTGTCCAATTGTCTAAAAATACTGGCGAAGAG
>JBKPBA010000109.1:0-6588 GCA_046726675.1 Chloroflexota bacterium | reverse complement strand
GTATTGGAGTAATCACTCGTAGCTTTGAGCTGATCACTCCCGGTGTTGGGGTGATGGCTTGTGGTGTTGGGGTAGTGGCTCGTGGCGTTGGGGTGATCAATCCCGGTGTTGGAGATATCGTCGATGGCGTCACTTGTAGTTGGCCTCTCTTCAAGCTATGAAGAATGGAAGGAAATCCGCCGGGTACAGCAAACGCGACGCCTCCAAAGAGTAGCAGCGAGACAAGCAGCACTGCTGTTATGATCAACCACTGATGCCCTATTCTACGCAGTGAGCCTTCTTCACTGCCTCTTCTATCTCTCTTGGGTAGAGGGGCATCTCTCAAAACAGAAGTGTGGCTTTGTATCCCCATTCCTCCCCCTACCCTGGCCTCATCTGCACCAACTCTTGAGGTCACGCCAGGATTCTGCCTCCTGGCCAGCATGCCAGCAGGTGTGGCGTTCGCCAGCGATTTCGGCGCTGGCACTACGGTTGAGCCAGTCACCTTGTTCGCATCACGAGCTTGGGGAAACGGCAGACTAAGGATTAATCCGAGGAATAGCCAACGATATGATGCTTCTACAAAAGGTCCGGTACCTCCACCTGAAGCAGCAGAGGGAATGAATGTAGAGGTGAATAAACCACCAAAGATGAGTGCGACAAAGAAACCGAGATATGCCAGAGTAAGCGCCTTACTCATATCCGTTGTTGCTCCACGAAAGCGCTTGAAAGCTATCCTTCCGATTGCTACAATGAGCCAGAGTAAACAGAGTAAGCCTTGTACACCCATCTCGGCTAAGACCTGGAGGTACTGGTTGTGAGCAATTCCTACGACATTCTTACCATAGGTGAGATCGAAGAACTGGTAATTGCCGGCCCCCACACCAAAATAAGGACTCCGTTGCCAGATAGCAATAGCATCGAGCCAGATTTTGAAGCGATCTGCTCCATATACCTTGGAAGGATCGAAGAAATCACTTACTCCTGGAATCAATAGGAGAAGAAGGGGCACAAGCAGTAAAAGCAGCACGGACCATTTCTTGAAACGTAAACCCACCATAAGCAACACCGATAGGAAGAGTGCGATCCATGACTCACGCCCGAACGTCATAATCACTGCAATGGAGAACACGGTGGTGAGCAGACCCCATCCTAGACGAGAGGCATCTCGGCGTGCGTAGAGGGCTTGACCTAAAGCGAGGCAAGTGAAGAGGAGAATTAATGAGCCGAGTCCGCTCGAAACTGACCCGAAGACCTCTGGTCGCCTGACGCCAAGAATTACTTCTTTGGAGTAAAGGCCTAATGGTGCAGCAAATATTGTTCCCGTGGCATACACCAGGCCAATAACTATGTAAGCTCCGAGAACTAATTTTACATCCCGTAACTTACGAACCATACCAGGAACAATTAAGAGAAACAGAGGTAAGCCGATCAGTAATACCATTTCGGAAAGATTGACAAGCGTAATGGAGACGTTAGAGTGCGTAAATGAGTATGATACTGTTGGATCTGGAAATAGATGCGAATAGATGATAGAAATAAGCCCAACAGTAATTAATACAACAAGCGGAAGCATCAGGCTAAGTTCCAGTTGTACCTGTCTTGATTTACGCTCAGTCAACACAATCTTCAAAATCCAAATGCTTATAAGCAGCGCAAAAAGCAAGTTACCGATGTAAAGCCGGGAAAGGATGCCTGTATTACTGAGCGAAAGAGCAACGCTTGGGCCTGCCACCAGGATGTAGAACGGAAGGGCTAATTGGGATAGCATAAAAAATACTACGATGAGGTTAATAACAAGAGCACCAAGCACCCCAACAAGGGGAAATATGAGCATGAGAAATGCCAAACCTATGTTTAGGACAAGGTAGATGGTTAATATTGTACTCATCGCTGCGGGTGGAAGCGATAATGAGTCGGTAGATGAGAAAGAAAACTTTAGCTGTTTCATCATATCATCCTCAGCAATATGTTGCTGATCTAGTACTTTTTGATTTATTCAGTAAATTCTGGCCTAGTTCGATTGAGCACAATGATAGGAGACACTCCAATGTTCGAAAGCCATGTCTCTGCCTGAAGAACTACTGGGACCTGGCTACTGTGCGCATCTACCACGAGCAGTACGACATCAGCCAGCATAGCAAGGTTTGTAGCGCCCAGATCACTAAGGAGAGAAGGTCCATCGAAGATAATAAGATCCCCTTTCTTAGTAAGCGAATCCGTGAAAGGTCGCAATCCATCAACTCGCAGCGATCCTTCCGGTGACTCTGACGAACCCTCCTGAGAAGCTTTTCCGATGGGCAGCACACTGAGTTTCGTGAACGAGGTATCTAGTAACGGGGAGGTATCCGCACCACCTGCTGCCATGGAACGAATGGTATCCAATGTGCCAACAGTATTAGATACCTGGAACCATGTATGTAGGACTGGCCGTTGGGGATTGGCATCAACCAGTAAAGTATGTAATCCATCTCGTGATGCAGCCAGAGCAAGACCGGTTGCGAGAGTACTCTTTCCTTCCCCTCCCTTTGGGCTGGTAATGAGGATCAATCGAAATCGTTTCTCATGCTCCTGTGCTTGATAGCGTAAACGCAGTAATAACGGTATGGCCCATGAAGTAGCCTGCTCTAGCACCTGTATATGCTTCTTTTTCAAATCTGTTAGTGCTGGAACAACAATTGTAGCAGGAGGCAAAACTATTTCTCGTTTCTTACCACTGAGTGGCAATGCAGTAGAGAAGCGACTGGCAAGTAGCGCGCCCCCCAATCCCATGATCAGCCCGATAAACGGTGATAGGGCTAAACGTTGAGCTTTTGTTGGTCCCGTGCCTGGAATAGTGGTAATCTGTGGAACGGTACTGCCTAAACTGAGAATATCACTATGTGTAAAGTCCTGCTGTAGAAGCAACCCCTGCATTTTATAAAGCGTATTTACCAGCTTTAACCGCACTTCGTAACTTTTAGTGAGTTGATCATACTGAAAGTAGGAGGTACTGTGGGTCGCTAACAGGTTCTCAAGTTCCGTCGTCGTAATAGCCAGATCGATTTCGGCATTGTTCAATTCATTGGTCAGTATTGTATTTAGCCCATTAACCACCAAAGAGCGTTGAGTGTGCACCTTCTGGAGCAATGCTTGATAGATGCTTGTCACGAGCGTCGAGGCATCCTGTGGCGTATCTCCCAGAGCGTTCAATAGTATCTCATTAGTGTTAAGTACAGGAACCGCGGTTACTATTGTTTGCAAACTAAGTAGTTGCAGCGTGCGGAATTTTGGCGTACGGTGGAGCGTGGAAAGCGCCAGGTCTAATGTACCTGGACTTACGAAGAGTCCCGAGAAGAACGTCGAAGTAGATTTTACGTTCGCAGCATTATCAAACCCAGAAGGCAGTTGCACTTGAACTTGTAACGTTGCTTGATAGCTCTCCTGAGAAGGGATATCAGGGATGAGAGCGGAAGCAACGGAGATCACTGTCATCGAAAGTACGATGTACCAACTCCAATGTAGCAGAAATCTGCCATACAAGGCGAGACGCGATGGCTGCTTTGTCTGTTTGCTATTCGCTTGTTTAGCATAAGGACGTGTCTTCATCATCTCATCTAACATTAGCAGGTCCATTCCAGGTTCTTAAGAGATCTTTTCTACTCTAATACGTTGGTAGATACAAATGCACACATATATCAAACAATATGGTACTCGTTTGCTACGCGTAAAAACCCTGTGAATGCGGTTAAGAATAGGTTAAGAGTGCTAACTTCCTCTTGAGATTCCTTTACCAACTTATCGGTAACTATCCTCAAAGGAGTGCGTACCGGTAGAATTCGCAACCGCTTCTTAACTCAATTATCACTGCATTACTCTTTCCAAATCTATCAGCAACTGCTAGTGTATATATAGCATCACTCTTCCGTTTCTCTTAGATCTTTCGCCTGATAAGGAGTCATTGTAACGATGCAATCTTTACGTGTTGGGGTCGACCTCACTGCAATCTGGCGTCGTCCCACAGGAATTTTTCGTTATGCGGCAGAAGTCGCTAAACATTTGCTATTACTACAAGAGACCAAACCTCATGTACATTATGTCTTCTTCTTCGCATGCGAAATACATCCGGAATTTGTTCCTTTTCACAACTCATTTGATGCAGTTATTTGCCCATCCACTAATGAGCTCTTCATCAAACAGTTTTGGTTCCCGTTTGTTCTACCGCGTCTCCATCTGGATGTCATTCACTATCCTTCGTTTCCTCCACCCTATTTTCAACTTCCAGGACCTCGTACGGTGATGACCCTACATGATGCCGGACCATGGCGTTATGCAAGTGCTTTGACACTGCATGGGCGACTATACTTCCGCAAATTACTCTCGCGCGGTACTCGTACCTGTTCACACATTATTACCGTTTCAAAACATGCAAAAGGAGAGATTGGGTATTATCTAGGGGAACATTACCTATCTAAAGTTTTCGTCATTCCTGAAGCGGCACGACCCGAATTTGCTCTTCCTTGCAGCGAAGATTTCAAGCTGGAGGTGCGAACGCACTTTGAGGTACCTGGTCGCTATCTGCTCGCTGTCTCCACTGTGGAGCCACGTAAAAACCTGATCACGTTGCTTGATGCCTACGTGCTACTGAGAAAACAGCTTGGTGCTTCGTGTCCTCCGCTAGTTATTGTGGGGCGCAAAGGATGGAACAATGAGGACATCCTCAACTACATGACGGACCTTGAGGGTGCAGTACGATTTCCAGGACATATCTCAGATAAAGAGTTGATCGCACTCTATCAAATGGCGATTTGCCTGGTTTTTCCATCTCTCTACGAAGGCTTTGGTCTACCTGTACTTGAGGCGATGACGGCGGGTTGTCCTGTGATTACCTCTACAGTCTCCTCACTACCGGAGGTTGCGGGTGATGCAGCGTTGCTAGTAGACCCACTCAATGCTGAAGAGATTGCAACGGCAATGCGGCAGCTATGGCAAGATGAAGATCTACGAACACACATGATAGAGAACGGGCATACGAGAGCATCGCACTTTTCGTGGGAAGAGACAGCTAGAATGACCAGAGAGGTACATATTCTAGCTGCTAGCCCAAGCTCTTCATTACGATAGGAGTATACAATGTGAATCCAATTTTAACTCCTGGCATGTAGCATAAGCTATCTTTAATGTTTTAAGACGCTCTCTGCGTTTCTTGACGAGCAGGAGTGTCTGCGCAGCCTGCTTGCTGAGCAGGTGCGTAGTGGCGTGATCGAGTGACGACGCGTCGATAATGATAACATCGAATATTTTTTGCAATGAGGGTAACAGCTCAATCAAGCGCATACACGCCTGATGAGGAATTTCGTCCAGTTCGGCAGCAGGAAGCAAAAAAAGATGAGGTTGAGAGGTTTTTATGATGAACGAGAGAGACAATCCATTGTTTGTGACCTTGTCATCATATAAACCATCCAGTTTCATTTGCTGATGCAGATCCGGGTTCTCAAAATCAGCGTCGATGAGTAGAGTTCGCTGTCCATTACGTGCCAGCAATCGTGCCAGTACTGTGGCGAAACTCCGTTTCTTTCGTGGACTGGTCAGAAGTACTGTGTATCCCTTTTTTCTGATCGCGGGGGCTGCTATTGTAGCACATAATAAACGTAAGGCCTCAATACGTTTACGCAAGACAGGGAACAATAACAGACGTTTTTGTTCAAAGTTGAATTCTTGCGGTACTTCGGCAGAGACAGAGAAACCAGTAATGCGGTTGAGTTCCCCCTTATGTCTAACAAATGGAGTAAAGTATTCCATTATGAGAATCAAGACGATGGTTGCAAATAGGCCAGCGCCTATTGCAATAAGCTCAATAGCCCAGTCAGGTAAGGAAACAACCCTAAGGGCACCTGATGGACTAGCTGGTTGCAAAATCATATATGCTTTCGCAAAAAGAGGTCGCGTCTTCTCAATGGCCTGTAATGCTTGTTGAGAGTCGTATAAGTTGCGCTCATCTTGATCAAGGTAGTAGAGGTCTGTAGCAATAGTTCGCTGTACAGTTGGGCTTAAAGGGACTATAGCTGCATGACGTACCAGAGGCGGCTCTAACGATGAGATTGCTAAACTGCGATTAGTAATATCGCTTTTCAGTGCTGTTGTGTCATTCTGCAACCTTTTTTCATAATAATCGAGCTGGCGATTCAACTCAGAGGTCTGTGTTATCACGAATTGTTGCGCTAGAAAATTGGCGATATCGGCCGCACTCCTGGAAGAGATATCTGTAACGCTGATCAGCAAAAGCCGCTTAGAGCTATCAGCACTGACAAGAATATCCTGTTGTAGTTGTGACGGACCAAGACGCGGATAGTGCTTGTTGATGATGCTGAGGATATGCGGAGAAACAACTTTATATTGATATGTTCGTGGTGTTGCGATCTGTACCACGTCATTTGGCACTGCTATAGAAGCTAACAATGTATCATTGATCAAAACAAGTGTTGATACTTTGTATTGGTTTGTCGTGTTGACAACTATGCTCTTTCCAGTCACAAAAGATAGAACAAGTACCAGGACAAATAGCCACCATTTGTGGGCAATTCCTTCCATATAGGCTTTCATTTCCATGATTATTATCCTTTATTCACC
>JBKPBA010000108.1:0-4702 GCA_046726675.1 Chloroflexota bacterium | reverse complement strand
AAACGAGGCCGCTCTATACGGCCATAGTTATGGGTTTGGACTAGAAAGAGGCTCGCCTGGAGGAGATGCTACTCGTGATGGAGAATCAGCAACAACGTCATCAGCTTGATTGGGTAGGGAGACATCGCTGGCGCTGCCGTGTCTGCCAATGGTCCTGGTCAACGCGCAGGCGATCAGCTTGCCCGGGCGTGCCTCGCTATGCCTACGGGGCCTGGCCTGACACTCTGCATCCAGCCGGAGAATTGAGACGCCTTGGCAGGCAAGTCCCTCCATCGCCAGATGGATGTGCCTACCAGTTGTGGGAGCCTCATTGGCTGTGGCTCTACTACGAACGGGAGGCTACTCCCGTCCCTCCCCCTCCACCAAAGACGTTCCGCGCGCGTCTCCGCATGTTCTTCTTCGGGGGAGAGACGACCATGTGCCAGATCTGTGGGTACGAGCCAGACCCTGATCATGCGGATACCATCGTCAATGGCTTGTGCCAGACGTGCCATTTGCAACAGGCCTGGCGCCGACAGATTCGGGAGGTTCGCCACTGGGCCCAAAGCATGCTGCAGGATGAGCGGGCCGTGCTGCTAGATACCGAGACCACGGGCTTGGGCGAGCGCGACGTGGTCATTGAGCTGGCGCTGCTCTCCGTAGCGGAGGGAACACCGCTCCTCAACACGCTCATTCGCCCCGACCGTCCAATCCCATGGGAGGCAACCCTGCGCCATGGCTTGTACGATTCTGACATGCGATCAGCTCCTCCCTTTGGCGATGTGTGGGGCGAACTACTGCCGATCCTGGAGCGCCATCAGACAGTGATTAGCTACAGTGCGGCCTATCATCAAACTCACCTCGAGTGGACGGCGCAGCTGTACGGCTATCAACTTCCGCCCCTAGAATGGCACTGCTTGATGACCCGCTACGCCAGGTTTTTTGGAAAAATACGTCTCGGTGATGCCCAGAGCCTCTATCAGTGGCAAACGCTCTATCGAGCCTGCAAACAACAACACACGGATGCCGGCCGATCACCCAGAGCATTAAGTCAGGTCAAACGAGCGCGCAGACTGCTGGTGGCTCTCGCCGAGAAAGAAGGGGAGCACTGGGATGCGAGCCGCTAAAAGCTGCTGGCAGAGCTGTTAAGATAGCCCCTGGTGCAGCAGACTCAAGCGATCTGCTGCGCAGGGCCCGAGCCAAGCTGGTGGAGGGCATGTCTTTGCGAGTGAGTACCCTGATATTCTTTACATATTCTTTCAATTTGGATCATTGCTCTCAGCGTTTTCAGCAACAGAAACAATATGTCCCAGCAGAACCGATACAGAGGAGGAATGTTTATGACAACCGATCACCCATTCGGTGATTCTCCACGATCATCGGAAACAACTCCCTTACGACCGTGGACCCTGAGGATTCTCTTGTGGCTCATTGAGCGGAAACTGAAGCGGAAGGTCAGGAGTGATAAAGGGACCATGCGCCACACCGAGCGGGATCTCTGGGCCATGCGCTGGGTTGGCGAGCAAGCAGCGGTCCGGTTCGATCACGTCCGCCAACTGCTCGGCCGCTTTCCGCAGGGCGAAGATACGAATCCGCGGATCCTTTCGGAGAATGCCGCCCGTCATGTCATCGAGCGGTGGCGCGATCAGGGGTATGCCCGGTTTGAACCCATCCTGGCCAGGGAACCGGGCTGGCTGTGGCTGACCAAAGCTGGTCTACACGAGGCGGGCTTGCAGATGACCTACTACAAGCCTGCAGCGGCACGCGTCGGGCACCTCCACCTGGTGAACTGGGTCCGACTCTCCCTTGAAAGGGAGAGCCTGACGCCAGATGGAAAAGCGAGCGGGAGATTCGGGCGGAGATGGAAAAGAGCCGCAAGAGCCGCAAGCAAAAGCATGTCCCTGACGCGTGGCATTTCCGGCCCGGCGCGACGGGAGCATGGAAATCCCCGGTTAAGATAGTGGCGATCGAGCTAGAAATAACAGCCAAGAGCCGTAGTGAACTCTTTCCTATCCTGCAGAGCTATAGCAGCCTCGATGTCGAGGTGTGGTATTACGGGACGCACAAGGTGGAAAAGGCCTTGCGGCGCGATTTAGCGCTGCCAGCGCTCCGTGACTCGCGGGGGCAGTATCGGTTTCTCTCACTCGATGATCCGTGGGAATATCCACCTCCCCTGCTCTATCCAGGAGAATCCTCCTCGCGGTTGGAAAAGGCGTAAGCCTCTCCAGTTCTGGAGGAAGTGGGGCACTGCGACACTGTCGCATGTGGTCTTGCGACGGTGCTGGTGTTATCGGGCGCGTCGTCTGGCGAAGGCAGGTCAACGCGCCCGGTTGGAAGCAAGGGAAGGGCATAGATGAAGGGGAGAACAGAGTGAGGATACGGCCGACGTGATGCCCGATCGCATGGTACATACCGATGGACAACGAGAAAGTGCTACACTCCATCCAGGCCAGGTTTTCGGGCTTTTCTGAAATGAACGGTGATACACCATCCTGTCGGGTATCGATGGCTTCCCCCGCTACTGACGCCAGACGGCACAGTGTGTTTCTTCCAGAAGTCGGAGCAGCCCATCGAAAGGCTCGTAGGAGCAGGGCATCAAGCTCCTTTCGAGTGGGATAAAGCAAAACGATCTCTCCGCGTGCCAGGTCATGCCTGTCCGCTCACCAGGTAGATACGCCCTCCAGGTCGTCTTCCAATCGCCACCGCCTGCGACTCTCCGGCCGCGCCTCAGCCATGGCGAGCAGCGCAGGCTGGCTCCGGGTCGTTGCTGTTGCTTGCTCAAGAGCCCTCGCAAATGCTTGTACGCTGGCAAAACGCTGCTGTGGGCCTTTTGCCAGCGCGCGCAAGACCACGGCTGCGACCGCCTTGGGAATGCCGGGATTAGCTCCTCTCAGCGGCGGGGGTGCCGCCAGGCAGTGCTGGGCCGCGATTTCGGGATATGAACCGGAAAACGGACGATTCCCAGTGAGCCACTCGTAGACGATCACGCCGAGCGCATACTGATCGGAGGCCTGACAGGGTTTCCCTTGAATCTGCTCCGGAGCCATGTACGAGATGGTCCCCACGATCTCCTCTTTGCGCTGCGAACGGGTGCTGTGCGCGAACAGGGCAATCCCAAAGTCACTCAGGAGGATCTCGCCACGCTGCCCCAGTAGCAGGTTGGCCGGCTTCACATCTCGGTGGATCAGGCGTCCCTTGTGCGCGTACTGTAACGCCTCGGCTACCTGCTTCACAAAGTCCACAACGGTTGGCAGCGGAAGCCGCTGCCCGCCTGGATGCCGCTCGCGCAACGTGCCGCCAGGGGCGTATTCCATCACTAAAAAAGGCATCTGTTCCTGGACGCCATAGTCCAGCAGACGAATAATGTGCGGGTGTGCAAGTCTAACGAGCGTTCTCGCTTCGTTGAGAAACCCGGAGGCCCCTTCCTGAGCCAGTGGCGCAGAGAGTACCTTGATGGCGGCCCGACTTCCCAGGTAGATCTGCTCGCCCAGGTAGACGTCCGCAAACCCTCCCCGTCCCAGGAGGCGCGTGAGACGATAATGCCCAAGCTGTCGACCAACGAGATCTGCCATGCTGTTGCATCCTTTCCCATCAAAACTATAGTCGAGACCGGCAGAAGAAGCAAGAGAGGCAGGTGGTCTACCCCCGCAATGTCTCCTGTTGCAGCTGTTCATAGTGAGTGTCGCGCTAACTTCTGAACAGCAATACAGCCCTATGTGCGAATTACACAACCGGAGTATATTCTTCCGCCGCCGAAGGAGACGTTCACATAGGTGTGTTTCCATGGCTCTGCTTGTACCAGAGTATCTTTTAGATACCTTTGAGTATGTACTAGATACTCTCATTGGCTACAGTGTCTTTGCTCTGCCTGTACGAGAGTATCTTTTAGATACCGACCCCTCCGGGGCAACGAAACGGGTCGCGCATTTCCGTTGTACCTCAGAGTCCCGCTCCATCGCGACTCAATTGTCCAGGCAAGCCTCCCGCACTGTTTGCTTGATAGGCGTACGACGTTACCTGCATATAGACTGCGAATACTAGCTTGTAGCGCGCTACCACCTCCGCGTCATGCTACATTCGTGATCAATTGCAGTGAGCCACGCAGAGGCAAGACCATCGTTCTCGATGCGAGGAGCAGTTGGCAGAAAGACGAGTGCGCTATCAGAAGGCAGAAGCCGGTATGTTCTCCGCACATAGGCCTTCACACCCTCAAAACCCTACATCCTGTTTCCCTGTCGCTATGAACAAAAGTGGCCTCGATACGGCCGATATCGCCCCATGCTATCGCTCGCAGAGAACAGGAGAGTGCTCTTTTATAGAAGAGGTTCTGCAAAAGTCGCTTGTTCTTCCAGGTCGAGTCATCACATTTACACCTTGGTTTTGACCGCTCCCATCAAATCGACACGTGTGGCTCTTACGAACAACGCACACCGCCAGACGTTTGCACCCACTTCACTCATGATGGGTGCTCGTCTTGCTGCTCTTCCTCAGGATTAATCATCAAGTCACTGAAACGCATCTGCTCAGGCTGGAAATGGACATGGAGGTCTGCCAAAGGACCATTTCACTGCTTTGCGACGATGATCTTCATCAGGTGATGAACTTCCCGCTTGCTCTGGTACAGCTCATCGCGGTACAGTAGCAGCATGAGGTCGGCGTCATGGTCCAGAAAACCACCGCGCAGCTCCGAAACCCTGGCTTCCTCGAGTGGACGGCTCTCCAC
>JBKPBA010000107.1:0-5979 GCA_046726675.1 Chloroflexota bacterium | reverse complement strand
GAGTCCTGTCCAACCTTTCCCGGCGATCCTGAACGCGTTCACTGGAGTTTCATTGATCCAGCGGCTGTAGAAGGATCTGAAAAGGAGCGTTACAGGGCCTTTGAACAAGTAGCACTCCAACTGACGAACAGGATTCGCTTTCTCTTGATACTGATCGAGCGAGAAAAAAGTGGAAAGGTATAATGTAAACGGCATCAAACAAACAATACAAAGAGTAAACTGCTCAGTAAGAGGGAAACCATGACGGACACCCCTGATGACATTTCTGGAACAGAACCTAAAGGACTGTGTCATGACCAAGCTCTTGATTATCGGGGGGAGTGACGCAGGCATCAGCGCAGCCCTGCGTGCCAGGGAGTTTGATGCAGGGTCCGAAGTTACTGTCGTGGTGGCTGATCGCTTCCCCAATTATAGCATTTGCGGCCTCCCGTTCTACCTGAGTAGCGAAGTACCGGATTGGCACCAGTTGGCTCATCGAACTAAGGAAGAGATCACTGGTAAGGGTATTCACCTGCTACTCGATCACACGGCAAAGAGTATTGATGCGGCCAATCAAGCAGTGACTGTAACAAACAGCAATGGGCAAGTGAACCGATTACGGTATGATCGACTCATCATAGCAACAGGTGAAGCGCCTGTTCGTCCCAATCTACCAGGTATCGCCCTCCCCGGTGTCTATCTCCTGCGTACCATGGAAGACAGTTTTGCGGTCAATGAGCACCTACGTACCAACAATCCCCGCTCTGCCGTGATTGTTGGTGGCGGCTACATTGGGATGGAAATGGCCGATGCCCTCACGCATCGAGGCCTGGCAGTCGCAGTCGTCGAGCTTGGCGAGTACGTGCTCAAAACAGTCGATCAAAGTCTCGGTCAGATTGTCAGCGATGAATTGCGACGCCATCATATTCAGGTGATTACTTCGGTACGCGTCGAGGGAATTGCAAAGGTTGGAACGCAGTTGAGCGTGATAGGATCGCAAGGCTTTCAGATCATGGCTGATCTCGTTCTGGTAGCCGTTGGCGTCCAGCCGCAGACCGAGGTGGCGAAAAACGCAGGCATCGAGCTGGGTCTGCGTGATGCTATTCGCGTCACACGTGCAATGGAAACCAATGTGCCTGACATCTTCGCGGCAGGCGATTGTGTGGAGACCTGGCATCGCCTCCTCAATCAGCCTACGTACCTCCCTCTGGGCACTACCGCGCACAAGCAAGGTCGTGTCGCGGGTGAGAATGCCCTTGGTGGCCATCAGTACTTTGCAGGCACGCTTGGGACGCAAGTGGTGAAAGTGTTTGAGACAGTGGTTGCCCGTACAGGACTCCGCGACGACGAAGCAAGGAAGGCTGGGTTTGACCCGCTCACAATCGAATCGACGAACTGGGATCATAAAGTCTACTATCCAGACGCTCACACAGTATGCATCCGTGTTACTGGAGATCGGAAGTCAGGTCGTCTCTTAGGAGCGCAAATAGTCGGCCATTGGCACACAGAAGTTGCCAAACGCATTGATATCTTTGCCACCGCATTGTTTCACCATATGTCCATCGACGACTTGAATCACCTCGATCTCAGTTATACGCCCCCCGTAAGTAGCCCCTGGGACGCCATCCAAATGAGTGCGCAGGAGTGGGTCAGAGCACAGTGATATTCCCATGACGTTGTTGGTACTTCTTGAAGTAGGCATGATTGAGTATGTACTTGATCTTCAAACGGGCTGTGATTTGTCCGTAGTTCAAGTGCTGCGACTTTCTGACCTATCCCTAGGGAAAGAAATTTTAATGCTTACTTAACATATCCTTAAAGCATAGTTAATATGCTAGTGCTATTGTGTGAGTGCGATGGCAACAGCAGAAGGTACCCACTGTTGCCCGCAAGAGAAATGTAGTTTGTTATCTCGTAGGAAAGCGAGGGCTATCATGTTATTTCAAAGATTATCGCAAGCTCAACATGGGCAACATCTCCTGACTCGGGTGGGGGTATTGGGGCTACTTGGTCTCACATTGATCCTGGCCGCATGTGGGGGATCATCGTCCACCAGTAGTGGGTCAGGAACTCCGACTGCGGCACCGTGTCCGTCGACGAGTCAGTTGAATGGGGCCGGTTCGACATTAATCAATCCACTCTTTTCGAAAATGTTCGCGGAATATCCCAATGCAAAGTGTGGTGTTAACGTCAACTACCAGTCGGTTGGTAGCGGTGCAGGCATTAATGACTTACTCACGGGCATCGTTGACTTTGGAGCAACCGATGCACCTATGACCGATGCGCAACTCGCCTCGAGTACGAAGGGCCCCATCCTGCACATTCCGGTGACCATTGGCGCAGTCGCCATCTCGTACAACCTGTCGGGCGTCTCCGGGCACCTCAATTTGACAGGACCCGTTATCGCTAATATCTTCCTGGGCACCGTCAAATACTGGGATGATGCTTCGATCACTGCGCTGAACCCAGGCGTGAGCCTCCCCCATGAAACCATCACCGTAGTGCATCGCTCAGATGGCAGTGGCACCACCGGCATCTTCACGCACTATCTTGCGGCTGTGAGTCCCGAATGGATGTCAAAGGTGGGGGCAGGCACGACAATCAACTGGCCGACGGGCGTTGGTGGCAAAGGCAATTCCGGGGTCGCTGCGCAGGTCAAATCGACCGCGGGAGCCATCGGCTACAACGAACTGGCCTATGTGCTTACGAACACTATCCAGTACGCAGCCGTGCAAAATAAGAATATGAAGTACGTACTGCCGTCAGTTGTTAGCGCGGGAGCAGCAGCCCAGAATATCACCACGTTTCCTGCCGACCTGCGCTTTTACTTTGTCAACTCGCCTGGCGATGCCACCTACCCCATCACCGGTTTCACCTGGACGATCGTGTATCAGAACCAGACGAATACCGACAAGGGGATGGCTATTGCGAACATGGTATGGTGGGTCATCCATGATGGCCAGCAGTATGCTGCACCCCTCAGCTACGTCCCACTGCCACAGAACATTGTGGCTAAGGGCGTGGCCCAGATCAATCTCATGAAGTGCGGTAGTTCTGCATGCTATACAGGTGTTCATGGCTAGCAACCTCACTCCTGTGGCATGGGACTCTCTGCCTATTCCATTGGAGGAAAGAACGATCGGCAATGTTCTGGGAGAGCAGTATTTTGCTCTCCCAGGATAACCGTGTAGAGTGCAATGAAAGAGAGGGGATATGCAGCAAGAAGTGACTGTATCTGAGGAGCGCGGCTTCATCGGACGCAGCCTGGATTGGGTGACCACACGATTTGGCAGGAAACCGACTGATCTCGTCTTCCGAGGAGTCACAATGCTCCTTGTCTTCATCGTCATCGCTATTGTGATCGGTGTGGCAGCCGTGCTGGTAGTGTACTCATGGCCAACCATCAAAGCCTTTGGCTTGAGCTTTCTGACGAATTCAGCGTTCGATCCGGTGCATAATACCTTTGGCGTTGCACCCGCCATCTTCGGCACGCTGTACACCTCACTGTTCGCCATGATCTTTGCCATTCCCATCGGTATCTTAGCGGCCATTTTCGTGGTGGATTTCTGCCCGCGACCACTGCGCATCCCGCTGGCTTTCTTCACCGACTTGCTGGCGGCGATTCCCAGTGTCATCATTGGCCTGTTTGGCTTCCTGCTCCTGGCACCCTGGTTACAGCAAACAGGAGAGCCCTGGCTTCAGCAACATTTCGGCTTCTTGCCGTTCTTCCAGGGCCCCATTCATGGGGTGGGCATGCTGGCTGCGGGAATGGTCTTGACAATCATGGTCCTGCCTCTCATCATCGCCGTCTCGCGTGAGGTGATGCTGACGGTGCCAACCTCGCAACGCGAGGCGATGCTGGCGCTGGGCGCGACCCGTTGGGAGGTGATCCGCTATGCGGTCCTACCATTCTCACGCGTGGGCATCCTGGGCGGGATCATCCTGGCGCTCGGACGTGCGCTCGGCGAGACGATGGCGGTGACGATGGTGATTGGAAACCAGGCTACACAACCCAGTTTGAGCCTGTTCCAGACAGGGTATACGCTCTCCAGTGTGATCGCCAACCAGTTTGGAGAGGCAACGCCCGGGATCTTCCTTTCAGCCGTGATCGAGGCCGGGTTGATCGTCTTTATCATCACCTTGATCACCAATATTCTGGCCCGGGGACTTATCAGCAGTATGCAGCACATGGGCCCGAGAGGAGTACGCGTATGAGTACAACGGTCAGCGAGCGCCAAAGCAGCGCTTCCAATCCGTTCCAGCCACCTCAATCAGCGCGCGGGATGCAACGCCAATTCAGCAATGGCTGTTTGATCGTCCTTGCCACGCTCTTCGCTCTCTTAGCCGTGGGCGTGTTGATCTTTCTGCTCTTGTATGTCATCATCAATGGCCTCCGCTACATTAACCTGGATTTCTTCACCAAGTTGCCCACGCCGAATGGAGAGCCGGGCGGTGGCATGGGACCGGCCATCGAGGGCACGCTCATATTGGTGGGGCTGGCATCGCTTTTCGGCATCCCGCTGGGCATCTTCACGGCCATCTATCTCTCTGAATTTGGACGAGGACGCCTGGCGGACGCAGTACGCTCCCTGGTGGATCTGCTGACCGGTGTGCCCACCATCATTTTCGGGCTCTTCGCCTGGGTGCTGATCGTCGTACCCCAGGGAACCTTTTCAGGGTTCTCGGGCGGCGTAGCGCTGGCTATCATCATGATTCCGATAGTCGCACGCACAACCGAGGATGTGCTGCACCTGGTGCCCAGGGAGCAGCGCGAGGCTTCGCTCGCGCTGGGTGCTACCGAAGCGCGTACGATCCTGCGAGTGGTCATCCCTGCTGCTCTGAGCGGCATCGTTACAGGCATCGTGCTGGCCATGGCGCGTGTGGCCGGTGAGACTGCTCCCCTGTTAATGACGGCCTTTGGCACCACCTTCAGGAACACCAGTATCTTCGAGCCGATGGATGCCTTAACACTGCGCGTCTATAATTTCACGTTGAGCCCGTACCAGTTGCAGGTCAACCAGGCCTATGCGGGCGCGCTCGTCTTAATCCTGCTCATTCTGATTACTTCATTTACCGTACGCTGGTTTACAGGTGGATTCAGACGCAGGTTCTGATGCATGAGCCATGGGCTCTATGAGGCGTGCGGTGGAATCGCGCCGGTGAGAAAGGAGGAAACACGAGATGGCTTTTACGGTAGAACACCTGGACGCCTGGTATGGACGCAAGCAGGCGCTCTTTGATATCAATCTTTCGGTTGAGCCACATACGGTCACTGCGATGATCGGGCCCTCAGGGTGTGGCAAGTCGACCTTCGTCCGCTGCCTCAATCGCATGCACGAGGAGATACCTGATGCTCGCGTGACGGGTACCGTGTTGGTTGACGGCTTCGATATCTACGCCCGCTCGGTCAAAGCAAGGCAGGTGCGCCAATATGCCGGCATGGTCTTCCAACAGCCGAATGTCTTACCCACCCGCAGCATTTTTGACAATGTGGCGATGGGGCCACGCATCAATGGTATGGCACATGGCTCCGCGCTGAGAGAACTGGTAGAAAGCAGCCTGCAGCAAGCGTCGCTATTGGATGAAGTCAAGGATAAACTTGATGCTCCTGCTACGGACCTCTCGGGAGGGCAGCAGCAGCGACTCTGCATCGCAAGGGCAGTAGCGAACAAGCCGCAGATCCTGCTGATGGATGAACCGACTTCCGCCCTTGATCCGATCTCCACCCTGCAAATAGAGGAGCTGATTGGTCAGCTCAAGGAATCATATACCATCATCATTGTGACGCACAACATGTCACAGGCAGGGCGTGTAGCGGATCGCACCGTCTTTTTTCTCCTGGGAAAATTGATCGAAGAGGGAGAAACCGGGGAACTGTTCTCTCATCCGCACAAGCAAGAAACCGAGGACTATATTTCGGGGCGTTTTGGATGATGGAACGAAATATGTGCGAAAAATGGTGTATTGCGTAGTAGCAGTGTCGAGCGAAGTCCTTACAGT
>JBKPBA010000106.1:0-3770 GCA_046726675.1 Chloroflexota bacterium | reverse complement strand
GCATAGGATTAAGTGAGGCGAGGGCGGCCCAAGTCCAGAAGCCAGGGTAGCTCAGTTGGTAGAGCACAGCACTGAAAATGCTGGTGTCGCCGGTTCGATTCCGTCCCCTGGCACTTATAGAAGCCTCAAGCCACTGATGGGCTTGAGGCTTCTTGCTTTTGGATGGAGCTTGTTGATGATTAAGATTGTTGCAGTTGTAACGGATACTCCCCACTTCAACAATCAAATGTGTGCTCAAATTTAAACTCAGTATAATGAATGATCCAGGATTCGCAGTAATACCTGTTACAAGTGATGCAACTGATACAAACGTTACAAATACAACTGGCGAATCCCTATTATATCTTTGAGCTAAATTTCTCCAGCGAAAGGCAGGCCACATTGAATATATAGCCCGGATTTGTTCATGACATCGCTCACTTTAATCCACTCTTTTCATCAACTCTGCTACGGCCAGCATAACTGTAGATTCTAGTAAAGCGGCAATTACGTTCTCTCGTTCGGTTTCAGTGCGGTTCTGGCTCAATTTAAATTTGCCTTCAAGTCGGGTGATCTCGATTTCAAAGCCAACGATGCCACGCATCATTTTTTGTAGATAGTCATCCGGTAAGTAGAGAGTATTGAGATCATCTTCTCGAAAAGCTTTTGGGATATACATAGATTAACCTCACCTGGTCTTAGCCAATACATCCTGGAATATCTTTACCTGAGATTGCTTTCAATTAACCGTTCTACAATGATTACATCGCGCCAAACGCCATCAAGTTTTGCATGCTTTTCATAAATTCCAACTTCACGAAAGCCAAGTGAACCAATAAGCGCCCGACTGGCTTTGTTCTCAATGAAGACACGCGAGACAAGCTTCCAAAAGCCTGCCTCCTCAGCAGCGTGAATTAGAGCCTCCAACGCTATGCGGCCCGCTCCTAAACCACGCATGTAACGTTTGACATAGACCGAACACTCTGCAATTCCTGCGTAACATTCACGCACGCTATAAGTAGCTGTAGAGGCAAAAGCGATAATCTCGTGGTCGTTTTCGACGACTAAAACAGGATGCACCCCATCGAACCATGCCTGCACATCTTCTGATGTACGCAGGCGGGTCTCGAATGTGGCAACACGATCTTCGATGCCCTGGTTGTAGATGTGTGCAATCGCTTCAGCGTCGTTGGGAGTGGCATTTCGAACTTGCATGCTGGTACCTCCTGTTACCATTATAATGATTTTTAACAACCAAGATCAGTAATGTTTTGTCACTCTGAGCACATTCGCTGCGCTCAGTGTAAACTCCGCGAAGGGTCTGGCGCGAGGGACCGCGAGATGCTTCGCTGCGCTCAGCATGACAGTACCGACTTTGGTCGTTAAAAATCTTAAAAATGGTAACATATGAGGATTGCTGCTTCTAGAGCCAGAATAGACTGAGATGAAACAAATTGTCCCAAATCCAGTTACTGGCGCTCGTCAAAGAGCATATTTTCCAGCTTGTTATGCACCTGGTGATAAGCAGCCTTCTCCTGCTCCAACTCCAATTCCGCCAGACCCACTGCCGCCTTTGAGCGCACACGCGGGTCCTCGTCCTGTTGCATCCTACGGATGAGGATATCGTCCAGCTCATGATGCTCATGGTGGCCATAGGATAACTCCAGGTCTAATTTTGCCAGACCCACTGCCGCCTTTGAGCGCACACGGGGGTCCGTGTCATGCTCCAGGGTATAGATGAGAGCCTTTAGCACTTTTTGTGATTTAGCGCTAGCATCAGAGCGTAACGTGATAAGAACCAACCACCATATGAGTAATGCGGTGTCAAGCATCCCTGAAAGGTAGGCAAAGAGTCCTAGAAATTGCCATCCAGTAACAAGGTGCGCCTGCCAAAGCCCAAAAGTAAGCACTACGAGAACGAGAACTAGAAAACCGATGAAGCGGACAGAACTCGGTCTAAGAAGAGTTCCGAAGGTATTCAATGTCCTTTTCATTTGGGCATCCCTTTCTTAACGCCCTTTACCTGGCAGTTCGATTCGGCGTTCATTTGCCAAAGAGTCTGGTCTTCTCAGAAGTAATCCAGAGGGTCCTTAACCAGCTGGATTTAGATTGATTCGTAGTCTTGAGAAAGTGTAGCAGAGAAGTAGTTGTCAATACTATGTGCAACCTCACAGATGGCCGATGAAAGGGATAACTCTCCCCCTGTGATGTTGCTCATATTTTTTGAAGAGTGTTTCACGTCGGTTGCTAGCTTGCACAACAAGAACAGGAAGCGTAAGACTGAGGGTTTATTGTCGATGGATGCAGGCTCACTTAAATTGAAGATGAGCCGTATAATAGACCAGGTTTAAGGTAATCGCTTCGTACTTCGCAAAGCCTCCACAAATCTCTGAAAGCCCATAGGATCAGCTATAGCACGTACACGCCGAAATCCAACGCCATAGACAGGGCTCGGGTTGGTTTCAATACCTTTTGCATAGTAGTGACTTTCTTCTGTATTCAACTGAGTATAGTAGCGGTAGGAGAGCAGTTCGCAAAAACCTTCTTCGGCCCATGATGGTAAATTCTTTATGTCATGCACTATCAGCCAGACGTGGCCAAGTTCGTGGACTGTCACACCCTGGAATGATATAGCTGGCATACCTTCCAGAACGGCGACACCGCTCACTTCGGTTCTGACTACTCTTCCATTCAGCGTATGTGTTGTACTCAGTGTAATGCCTTGAGAATGTATCCCTGCTGTACCCGCACGCCCTGTGATTAATTTCGCCAACTTTTGTCGATCAACTAGCTCAAGAGAGAGATGGAGGTTATTGTACATCAGGCCCTGGTTATTGACCCACTGAATCAGGCGAGAAAAGATTGGCCGAGCCTGGTCGATCGTTTCAATGGCGCTGGCTCGACAGGCAGGACAGCGAACACTCTCCCCATTCTCAACACTCCGCTCCTGCTGCTGGGGTGGTACCAGGCGACCACAATAAGAACATGCAGGGTATTTGCCCTGATGTTCTTTACAAAACATTGTGCCCCAGTGATCTACCAGGTATTCTCTCACGAGTGGCTTGCCGCAGTAGGCGCAGCGCGGTGCTACCCGCTGACGAAAGCATTCGGGGTGATAAGGCATACCCTCGTGTATGTTAAGACTGGCATCCCTTATAGGTTTATAGCAGGCTGCGCAAATGAAGTGTTCCGGGTGCCAGGTGGCATTTAGTGCAGAAAGATAGCTTCCACGAATAGGCTGGCCACATGCTTTACAGATAGGTTGTGATGAACTGATGATAGCTTTATTCCACCTCTAATAGCACGTCCCCATCGTCGACAAAGTCTCCTTCGTTCACTTTGAACGTTTTGACTGTGCCGGAAACGGTTGATTGTACGGGTATTTGCATTTTCATTGATTCTAACATGACGACGTCCTGGTCAATCGCTATTTCTTCACCTGGTTTGACCAGGAACTCGAGAACGACGCCCGCCATGTTGGATACTACACGTTTCATATGTGCTGAAAATACTTCCTTCCAACCAAAGCCACTCGCAAAAGTTGACGTAAAGAGCTAGTAACGGCTCAGGCACACACCAAAAAGTAAGCTCATTATACCATCTAATGAGAGCACTCCATCCGATAGTGAGAGCTAGACTAAGATGTATCTTACACCCATGCACCACTTTTCGCGCTGCGGATAATTGCCTCGATTACCTTCATGTTGGCGACGGCGTCTTCAATTGGAGTCGGCACGCTGGTGTTATTCAGTATTGCTTGAGAAAATGCGTCACCTTGGAGAGTATACTGG
>JBKPBA010000105.1:0-9075 GCA_046726675.1 Chloroflexota bacterium | reverse complement strand
GGAACCGGTTACTATTGCTATCCGGCATTAATGGCCGGCGACATCCTGCTTTATCAGACAAACTACGTGCCAGTCGGTGACGACCAGAGGCAGCACATCGAGTTCACACGAGACCTGGCGCAGCGCTTTAACTCGCACAATGGACAGGAGGTGTTCACGATTCCTGAGGCCCAGATTCGCGAGGTGGGCGCACGCATCATGTCCCTTGACAATCCGATGAACAAGATGAGCAAAAGCGACCCGAATCCTAATTCTCGCATCAATCTGCTTGATGATCCCAAAACAATCAAGCAAAAGATCGCGCGAGCCACAACGGATTCGTTGCGCCTGATAGCTTTCGACCCAGCACGTCCAGGTATTACGAATCTGCTGACCATCTATCAACTGCTGACGGGACAATCACAGCAGGAGATTGAAGCAGAATTTGCTGGCAAGGGCTATGGTGATTTCAAAGCTGCACTTACCGAAAGGTTGGTAGCTACACTGGAACCCATTCAGAATCGCTACTTTGAGCTGATGAAAGACCCAGCCACCCTTGAGGACATTCTCAAGCAAGGGGCCGAACAGGTGCGTCCACTGGCAGCAGCAACCTTACAGCATGTCAAAGATGTAATAGGATTGGGTTAGACGATGTTATATCCAACACTTGACGAAATCAGGCAACTGCGAGACGCGGAAATGGCAGTAAGGGCTGATACCCGTAAGCCCTTGCTGCCCATCTGCTGCGACATCCTTGCGGATATGGAAACACCCGTCTCCGCTTACTGCAAAATCGCCTCAGGTCCATACAGTTTCTTACTGGAGAGTGTTGTAGGTGGAGAGCAAATAGCTCGATACTCATTTATTGGCATTGATCCTTATCTGGTAACGAAACATGATGGCAATAAGGCAATGCTATACCGGCCAGATTCTTGCAGAGATGAATTTATTGAAGAGATTTCTTGTTCTGATCCACTGGCATTTATTCAAGCTGAGTTAGAGCAGTACTACCTCGTCAATCCACTAGGAATCGCGCATGATAAATTGCCAAGCTTCCATAGTGGCGCAGTCGGTTACCTGGCTTATGAGACAGCAGCACGCTTCGAGCATTTACCTGTTCCAGAAATAAATGCATTGGGATTACCACTGGCAATCTTTTGCTTTACCGAGACGGTGCTGGTCTTTGACCACCTGAAGCACCGTGTTAGAATCGTTACACACCTACACCTGGACACACCCGATCTTCAAGCAGAATATAAGCGTGTGCTAGCAATCATCGAAGATGTCCAGCAACGCCTTCATCAAGCGCCTCATTTACCAGAAGAGCCAGACACCAAAACCGATCCTGTCGCATTACAGGTAAAATCAAACCGCACACCTGTTGAATTTGAATCAATGGTGCGTAAAGCACAAGAATACATACGCGCAGGTGATATCTTCCAGGTCGTACTTTCACAACGCTTGAGCCGTCACGTCAATGCAGCACCTTTTACTGTTTATCGCGCCTTACGTTCCATTAACCCTTCACCATACATGTTCTTTCTAGGTTTTCAGGATCTCCACATCATTGGCGCTTCACCCGAATTGCTTGTGCGCGTCGAGGATAAGGAAGTTACTATACACCCTATCGCTGGAACTCGTAGAAGAGGTGAAGATCCACAAAGTGATCAACAACTCGCTGACGAGTTGAAGAATGACCCGAAAGAGCGTGCTGAACATGTTATGCTGGTCGATCTTGGACGCAATGATGTTGGGCGAGTCAGCATTCCGGGTAGCGTCAAGGTGAGTCAGTTCATGGAAATCGAACGCTACTCTCACGTCATGCACCTTGTTTCCAACGTCAAAGGTCAACTTCGCCCTGAGCTCACTTCCTATGATGCCCTGCGAGCAGGGTTTCCCGCCGGTACAGTCTCAGGAGCACCGAAGATTCGTGCTATGGAGATCATTAGTGAATTGGAGGGAGAACAACGAGGTATATATGCTGGAGCTGTTGGCTACTTCAGCCATTCAGGTAATCTAGATACCGCAATCACCCTGCGTACCATGCTCATACAGAATGGCCACGCTTATATACAAGCAGGAGGAGGCATCGTTGCCGATTCCAACCCTTCTGAAGAGTATCAGGAGAGCATGAATAAGGCAAAAGCACTTTTACGCGCCCTTGATGAAGCCGAAAATATTTCTAAAGAGCGGAGAGAGACGTATGCTTTTATTAATCGATAATTACGACAGCTTCACATACAATCTTTATCAATACCTGTCAGAACTGGGCGCCGAAGTACAGGTACGCAGGAACGATCAGGTAAGCATATGTGAAATCGAGTCGATAAGCCCCGATCACATTGTCATTTCCCCTGGGCCATGTACCCCGTCAGAGGCGGGCTTATCCTGCCAGATTATCGAGACATTTGGTCCATGCATTCCTGTGTTGGGAGTTTGTCTTGGTCATCAAGCCATCGGACAAACCTATGGTGGGCGCGTCCTGCAAGCACCGGAGCCAATGCATGGCAAAACCTCATTGATGTACCATGGAGGTCAGGGAGTATTTCGCAATCTCCCAATACCCTTTGAAGCTAATCGTTATCATAGCCTCATTGTAGAGCGCTCAAGTCTCCCGGCCGACCTGGAGATTACCGCCGAGACGGAGGAGGGTTTAATCATGGGCCTACGGCATTGTACTTACCCTGTCGAGGGAGTACAGTTCCACCCTGAGTCAATCATGACTCCTTTCGGAAAAGATTTGCTACGTAATTTCTTAACATTGTATTGAGCTGAGAGGAAAAAGAGATGATCCGAGAAGCAATTTCACATGTCACAGCTGGAGCTACCTTGAGTGAGAGCGAGGCAGCCGTAGTAATGGAAGAGATCATGACAGGTATGGCTACCCAGGCACAAATGGGTGCTTTTCTGACAGCATTGCACCTGCGCCCGGGTAGTGAGACCGTGCAGGAAATCACTGGCCTGGCGCGTGTTATGAGACAGAAAGCCGTTCGAGTACACTTGAAAGAGAACATAGCGACACAAGCGATCGATACTTGTGGCACAGGTGGAGATAGGGCTGGTACATTTAATGTTTCAACCGCGGCAGGTATTGTTGCGGCAGCAGCAGGCGCGTCTGTAGCAAAACATGGCAATCGTTCCGCCACCAGTCGTTGCGGCAGCGCAGATGTGTTAGAGGCATTAGGAGTACGTATTGATCTCGGCCCCGAGCAAGTTGCGCAATGTGTCCAAGAAATTGGCTTCGGCTTCATGTATGCTCCCGCTTATCATCCTGCCATGAAACACGTTGGACCGGCACGGCGCGAGATCGGCATACCTACTGTGTTTAATATCCTTGGCCCATTGACGAATCCAGCACACACTCACTATCAGGTACTCGGAGTTGCTGATGGTTCGCTACTGCATACAATGGGTGAAGCATTGCTTCATCTTGGTTGCAAACGAGCCCTCATTATTCATGGAGAAGATGGTATAGATGAATGTTCTTTGAGCGCTCCGACACGCGTCTGTGAAGTGCGAAACGGAGCGGATTTGCGTGAGTATACGATTACACCAGAGGAAGTAGGATTCACAAGAGTAACCGACCGGCGCGCATTCCAAGGAGCTACACCTCCATACAACGCAAAAATGCTAAAAGACTTATTGAGTGGTAAGAACCATAGCCCTGCTGCTGATATGCTTTGCCTGAATGCAGGCGCTGCGCTTCTGGCAAACGAGTTAGTAAGCTCTTTTTCTGATGGAGCTAAGCTTGCGCATGCGACGTTACGTGAAGGCAAAGCCAAACGTAAATTAGAAGATGTTATTGTCTATACCCAGATGTTAGCAGGGTGAACCATGTTTCTTGACCGAATCGTTTCGCAGACGAGGATTGACCTGGAACAAAGAAAACTTATAGTGCCTTTTGAAGAGCAGCAGCGCCTTGCATATGCACAAAGCACACCTCTCGATTTATTAGAGGCACTCAGGGTTCAATCGAAATCGAGAATCGGTTTGATTGCAGAGGTTAAACAAGCATCTCCTTCAAAGGGAAAGTTTGTGCCCGCTGTCGATCCTGTAGAGCTGGCACATACTTATGCTGCAAATGGGGTGGCTGCGATATCTGTGCTCACCGAGCCTCACTTCTTTCTGGGTTCATTTGACTACCTCGCAGCTATTAAACAGGCAGTCAATGTTCCAATACTGTGCAAAGATTTCATCATTCATGAATACCAGGTATACGAAGCACGTGCCTATGGGGCAGATGCTATCCTACTTATCTGCGCAATTCTGGATCAGATTCGATTGCAAAGGTTACTCAGAGTCGCTCATGATCTACGCATGCGTTGCCTGGTCGAGGTGCATACTTCAGAAGAGGTACAGCGAGCAATCGCAGCAGGAGCAATCATAATTGGGATCAACAGTCGTGATCTCAAAACCTTTCAGATAAATCCTAATCTTATCCGAGAGTTACGCCCGCTGATTCCTAAAGATCATGTAATCGTAGCTGAAAGTGGTATACATACCAGTGCAGACGCACGGCGCCTTGCTCGTTACAATATTCAGGCTATGCTGGTAGGTGAATCACTTGTCACGTCTCAGGATATACCTGCACAGATTCGTACACTGCTCAAGGGAGCGAATGAAAGCGTGCAAGTGAAAATCTGCGGCTTGCGTAACAAAGATCAGGTTCTTACTGCCAGAGATGCAGGGGCTGATCTGCTTGGCTTAATGTTTTACGAACCGAGTCCGCGCTACATTCAACCTCGAGAAGCTAGAGAGATCCTGAAGACGTTCGAAGATAACCAAATTTCTCCCGATATCGTTGGCATTTTCGTGAACGAAGAAGCTGATTATATTAACGAGATAGTTGACCGAGTTGGTCTGCATTTTGTACAGCTTCATGGAGATGAGTCGCCTGAGTTCTGCGAGCGCATCAAATGCTCAGTCATCAAAGGGCTGCGTTTGAACAGCAGGGCTGATCTGAAAAAAATAGCAGCATACGCTGAAACTGCCTGGCGGATCTTACTTGATACGCCAACAGTTAAATGGGGCGGTACTGGCGAAACACATGATTGGGACTTAGCTCGGTCTGTAGCACAGCAAACACCTGTATTCCTGGCTGGAGGCTTAACGCCTGAAAATGTCGCGGAAGCTATTCAGCGAGTTCATCCATGGGGAGTCGATGTAAGCAGTGGCGTTGAGATAAATGGGAATAAGGATGCAAATAAGATACAGGCATTTGTCGAAAATGCGCACAAATTCTAGATAAAAGGCAATTCTACATGCAAACGCACGATCTGGTACAAGTATACCGGCACAATTTCTATCCTGACGAGCGTGGACGCTATGGCAGCTTTGGCGGAAAATTCGTTCCAGAAAGCTTGATGGCAGCCCTCGCTGAGTTAGACATGGCTTACGAACGAGCACGCAACAATCACGAGTTTCAAGCTGAACTACGCGGGTTGCTTTCTAGCTTCGTTGGACGTCCAACAACGCTCCACTACGTTCCGCGTTTCTCTCAAATGATAGCGCCTGGCGTCAAAGTCTACCTCAAACGTGAAGACCTGGCACATACTGGTGCGCATAAGATCAATAATGCTCTAGGTCAAGGTTTGCTAGCCCGGAGGATGGGGAAGCAACGAATCATTGCCGAAACTGGCGCTGGTCAGCATGGTGTCGCAACTGCAACTGTCTGTGCAATGCTCGGACTCGAATGCATTGTTTACATGGGCGAGGACGATATTCAACGCCAGTCATTAAACGTTTTTCGCATGAAATTGTTAGGGGCAGAAGTACGTTCCGTAGCCAGTGGGAGTCGTACCCTTAAAGATGCTATCAATGAAGCAATCAGGGACTGGGTAACGAACATTGAAACGACTTTTTATTTGATTGGCTCTGTTGTTGGCCCACATCCATATCCACGTATCGTGCGTGATTTCCAATCGATCATCGGGAAAGAAGCTCGCGAACAAATACTGGTGCAGGAGGGGCGCTTGCCAGACATGCTTGTTGCCTGTGTTGGTGGTGGCAGCAATGCTATTGGTATCTTTTATCATTTCGCTGACGCCCCGCATGTACAACTCATAGGCATCGAAGCCGGAGGTTCTAGTCTAGCGCCTGGACACCATGCAGCCACACTGGTAGCCGGCAGTCCCGGTGTATTACATGGTTCGTTCAGTTATCTTCTTCAGAATGACGATGGACAGATATTGAGCACTCACAGCATCGCGGCCGGTCTTGACTATCCCGGAGTAGGCCCTGAACACAGTTACCTGAAAGAGACTGGTCGCGCGACCTACACCTCAGTAAATGATGCAAGTGCATTGCGCGGATTGCAGGCATTGAGCCAGAGTGAGGGAATAATCTCTGCTTTAGAACCTGCTCACGCATTAGGCTACTTACTAGAACAAGGAGAACAAGGCAAAATTCCGCCAGATTCACTGATTGTCTTGAACCTGTCAGGGCGCGGAGATAAGGATATGCTTACCGTCGCAAAGGCGTTGAACGTCACGTTGTAGGAGTGAAGAATGACAGCTTTCCGATACGATTCCGAAATTTTGACTCGTTACCCCACTGTGGTTGGCGGCGTTATTCTAGCACGACGTATGAATAATGGTCCGGCTCCAAAAGAATTACAAGCAGCTTTTATAGCTGAACAACAGATTGCCTTGCAACGTATTGGGGATTCTCCCTTGAGTCAAATTCCATCACTGGCTGCATGGCGTACTGTTTTCCGCAGTTTTGGCGTGGACCCAACTCAGTACCGCAGTGCCGCTGAAGCCCTACTCCGCCGATTAACCAAAAAAGGGGATATTCCTGGCATTAATTTGCTGGTTGATCTCGGCAACCTGGTGAGTATTCGCTATGCATTGCCTGTTGCAGTGTTCGATACCCGTACTTTGCAGGGAGCAGTCACGGTACATTTCGCCGATGGATCAGAAAGGTATACCACGCTGGGCCAGGAAGAGGCGGAGCATCCAGAACCAGGCGAAGTAGTATTTTCTGACGAAACAAAACTGGTAATTGCACGGCGCTGGTGTTGGCGACAAAGTGAGCAGAGCGCAGCACAACAAGATACCAGGCAGGCTATTATAACCGTTGAAGCCCACCATGCCGAAGGCAAGCAAGACGTTGACGCTGCTCTTAATGACTTACTTGCATTACTGCGTGCATATGCTGGTGGACACTATATTTCGGGAAGGCTTGATACTTCGAATCCAGCAATTTCAGACTGAATATATATATTGGGAGATACTGTGCAACTTACATCTACAACTCCAACACCCGCCGCAAGGATTACTCAGGCTTTTGAACAAGCGCAACGAGAGAGCCGAGGCGTACTCATCCCTTACTTCATGTGTGGCTACCCTTCCGCAGATCAAAGTATAAAACTTGCGCTAACTGCGGCACAGGTGGGAGCTGATATCATCGAATTAGGCATGCCTTTCAGTGACCCACTTGCAGACGGAGCTACGATACAGCACGCCGGGCAGATCGCACTCGAACGCGGCATGACCATCAATGGCTGCTTAGAGATTGCCTGTCGGATCTCAGATAGGAGTGAAATTCCTCTCATCCTTATGGGTTACTATAATCCGCTACTGGCTTATGGTATAGATCGCTTTTGCCAGAAGGCAGTTGCTAGCGGCGTCTGTGGCTTGATAATCCCCGACCTGCCGCCAGAAGAGGCAGAGCCATTGCAACAAGCTGCACAACAACACGGACTCTCACTCATCTTTCTCATACCACCCTCGACACCTGACGAGCGCATTACCCAAATTGCTAAGATGGCAAGCAGTGGATATGCCACGTTCATCTATTGTGTCGCACTAAACGGAGTTACCGGAGCTCGCTCAACGCTTCCTTCAAACTTACGCGATTTTATCCAGGGAGTCTATGGCTATACGAAAGATTATCACCTACCCATCGCAGTCGGCTTTGGCATCTCAACACCCGAACACGTTACTGAATTAACAACTTATGCTGATGGTGTTGTAGTAGGCAGTGCACTGGTGAAGCTTATCGATCAATATTCAGAGTTGGAGCAGATAAATGCTGTACAACGCTACATCTTGAGTCTACATCAAGCAACATTTAGGCAAAAAGCTACTTGAAAAGAACTAAGAGAAAATTTGCTAACATCTTTTCCTATGTACGATAATCGCGAAAGCTAATCAACAACGATATAGATTCGATCTTAATTGCTGAGGAATTCCATAATATCGCGACGTATGCGGGAAACTTCTTGCACATCACTAAAATCCTGCGGGCAACTACAAACAATTTCCACAGGTCTGAGAGCACAGTTAAAAAGCAAGTAAGCCAGTCGGCGTTCGCGTGTGTCAGAAAGCTTCCCTTCTATGATACTCCATACTTCGTGGCTACTGTCATCTTGGTATGAAAACAACTCTCTTGCTACAAGCGATGTCCGTAGCGGCCTATTACCTTGTTGTGAATAGTTACGCAGTGCCTCTAGAATAACAGCGTTGAGACACACTCGCAGGTAATACAAGACATCAGCCATGTTTTTGAATTCAAATTCATAGTGTTGGAGTGAAGTCTGCCAGCAGCGTTTAAATGCCTGGATTACAAAGTATTCTTCAGGATGCAGACGACGAGCTAGATCTCTACTAGGATGGGCTTGTATCCAATCGATCAGCATTGCACTTAAGTGATACTCTAACCATTTCTGCGCAGCCTGATTACGCTCCTCTAGAGCACGACGAAACTTCTCAAAGTAATACTGATCGTGATAAACGTCACCATAATCACACTCAGCGACTTCATTTACATCGCAACCTTCAAAATCTAACAAGCTGATTTCATGAGATGAACGCTCAGATGGCAATGGACTGGTACTTGAATTATCCATCATATCAATGCTCCTTTTGAGCACAGTCTTTCATATTGTTTGAAAACTGGTTATATTTGTGCGTCAAGCTTCAATCGGCAGTTGGAAGCCGGGCATCCGCAAGGGATGTCCCTACATTTCTCACTGTCACATTAAGCTTGACAGCCTAATATACTCACTGTCTATCCTTTATGACGTAATCCATAAGCCAAAACCCTACAACTTCCTCGTCCATATAGTGAAATCGTGATCAAGGGGGATGGAAT
>JBKPBA010000104.1:0-4657 GCA_046726675.1 Chloroflexota bacterium | reverse complement strand
GTAATGGACCTATTACTGTGAACCTTGGTTATTTCCCGAACTTGACGCATGCTGTAGCCCTTGTAGGGGTAGAGCGCGGCACTTTCCAGAATGCGCTTGGCCCGAATGTTAAACTAGAGACGAAGACCTTTAATGCAGGCCCTGCGCTGATCGAAGCGCTCTTTGCCGGTGACATTGACATTGGTTACGTTGGTCCCAGCCCGGCGATTAACGGCTATGTGAAAAGCCATGGTGCGGCGTTGCGCATTATTGCTGGCGCTGCGAGCGGTGGTGCTTTATTCATCGTGCGTCCAGGCGCAAACATTCAGACAGCCAAAGACCTGGCCAACAAAAAACTTGCTGACCCCCAGCTCGGCGGTACTCAGGATGTCTCGCTACGATACTACCTCCAACAGAATGGCCTCAAGACGGTCGAAAAAGGTGGAAATGTACAGATTATCCCAACCGATAATCCCAACATTCTGACCTTATTCAAGCAAGGAAAGATCGACGGTGCATGGGTACCTGAACCTTGGGCAACGCGTCTAATCGTAGATGGTACTGGCAAAGTGTTTGTCGATGAGCGTACACTGTGGCCTGATGGTAAGTTTGTCACTACCAACGTGGTCGTGCGTAAAGCATTTCTCGATGCGCATCCAGACCTGGTGAACAAATTCTTACGGGCACATGTTGACACAATACAGTACGTCTTGAGCAATCCTGATAGCGCCAAGAGTATTGTGAACGCACAGATTAAGCTCATCACCGGAAAAGCACTACCGAGCAAAGAGATCAACCTGGCTTATAACAACCTCGACATCACCTATGATCCACTCAGTAGTACCCTCCAGGAGTCAGCCAATAGAGCTTTTGCACTCGGCTTCCTGGGCAGTACCAACCCAAATCTGACTGGAATCTACTATCTAGGTCCATTAAATCAGGTTCTTGCGTCCAAAGGGTTAGCTACAATTGCAGGGCCGTAGCAATGAAGGGCATGATTTAAATGAAAGGACATTGTAGATGTTTCACATGCTTACAATAGGTGGTGCGAAACGTCATGAGCGTACAGCCAATCCTGATCAACTAACTCCTGGCGGTATCCCATTGAAGATCGAGGGTGTGAGTAAGATCTTTCCCGGACGCATCGGGGTAATCGAGGCCTTGCGTCCTGTGGACGTAGAGGTGGAGGCAGGTGAATTCGTTTGCTTACTGGGCCCTAGCGGTTGTGGCAAATCGACGTTGCTGAGCATAATCGCGGGACTGGAATCAGCAAGTGAAGGTTCTGTCTTAGCCGACGGGCGAATTGTGCGGGGTCCAGGCACAGATCGAGTACTTCTCTTTCAGGAAGCTGCGTTGTTTCCCTGGCTAGATGTTCATCATAACGTCGAATTTGGCCTGCGCCAGGCAGGAATACCTGCAAAGGAACGCGCAGCCACAGCTCAGCGTTTTATTGAGCTAGTGCATTTGAAGGGCTTTGAGCGCAGCTATGTTCATCAACTTTCAGGCGGGATGCGCCAGCGCGTGGCAATTGCGCGCGCGCTGGCAATTGACCCCGCAATATTGCTGATGGACGAACCCTTTGGCGCCCTGGATGCACTTACACGTGACCGGCTGCACACTGAGTTGGAATCGATCTGGGCATCAACGCGCAAAACGGTGTTATTCGTGACCCATAATGTACGTGAGGCGGTTGCACTTGGAGACCGCGTGCTGGTTTTTTCACCCAGGCCAGGACGCATTGTGCGCGAATTTCGTATAGATTTGCCGCGTCCGCGTTCATTGGAAGATCATTTACTTGTAGACCAGGCAGCAGAGATTATGTCTGTTTTGCAAGATGCAATGAGCACTCAAGAACAGGAGGAAGCCAATGGCAAAAGCAATTAGCGGGGTCACGAAACGTGAGGGTGTAAGCAGTATCACTCAATCAGCATGGGCGCGACGTATCGTTTTCTATGTTCTGCTAGTAATACTTTGGCAAGTAATTGCCATCGCTGGTATCTGGCCTGATTGGTTGTTTCCAGGACCAATCGCGGTCTTTAATGCCCTGGTGAACGGCTTCCTAAATGGCAACTTCCTTCAAGCTTCACTTTTGAGCCTGCAACGCCTCGCCATTGGCTATGGTATCTCGCTCGTGATTGGCGTGACGCTCGGATTGTTTTTAGGGCGCAGTCGACTACTCGAACAAACACTTGGTTCACTGGTATTGGGACTGCAGGCCTTACCGAGCGTCTGCTGGCTACCATTGGCTATTCTTTGGTTGGGACTGACCGACCAGGCAATCATCTTTGTAGTGGTGATGGGCGCGCTTTTCTCCATTTTACTTGGAGTTGATGCTGGAGTAAAGAACACGCCTCCAATTTACCTTAAGGCAGCACGTAATCTTGGCGCTCGTGGAGTAGCACTTTCCGCGCAGGTGATCCTACCTGCTGCATTGCCTGCCATCTTAAATGGATTGAAGCAGGCTTGGACGTTTGCCTGGCGCTCCCTGATGGCGGGTGAGTTGCTGTTTTTTACAATTAGTCTGGGCAATCTCCTGAATACAGGTCGCGACCTCAACGACGCATCGCAGATCATGGCAGTAATGCTATTGATCATCGCGATTGGAGTAGCTATCGATAGCTTGATATTTTCTCCCATCGAACGCCGTGTGCGCGAACGTTGGGGGCTAGTGAGTTCATAGCCGATCTTTCAATTCAAAAAGAAGCCTCTGAGACAAGACTTGGCTCAGTGAGCTATTCCATAGGCGAGTTCTCGAATAGAAGGTCTCCGTTGCGCCATATGGAATGAATAATGCGTGGTTTTCTGCAATATCATTTCAGCGTGATCGAGTCCTTCAGGCATTATACCGTTGTGGAGACGTATCCATGCATAGTAACGTTGTGCCAATAGATTGCAATAAACTCTTCCCCTGACATTCCTAAAAGTTATATCGTATACTTCTACAAGTTATGAATAAACTCTTGTAATTAGACTGATCAATAGCCGGGGTTCAACCTTCGAACAGCAGAGCATGGTGAGTAGGGTCATCCTCCCTCTCACCTCTTCAGAGAAGGAACGGTGCTCTCATCCCAATCCCCTGCAAGAGATAGGAATTCCCGCGCCGCTTGTTAAGGGAAAAATAGACCCTGTTTGGAAAAGTTGGAAAACAAGCAGTATGATATATATAGCTAAGCTTTTGGATGTTTACCTGAAGGTACTTCCCTGGTATGCTATTTTTGCTGTGTTAACTATCATACCTGTAGAGATTGCTTTACAGCAGGCAACAGGTGATTTAAAGCATTAAATTAAGCTGATGTCATCGAATTTAAACGCGAATCTATTGTCAGCGCTCATAATCCTGGCATCATTACTCGTGAGTGGATTTTCATATACGTAGTTGTCTAACCGAAAAAGAAAGGGAATAGTAAATAATGATGAGCACAATGGATAACAAGGTTGCTATAGTAACGGGTGCTGCCAGTGGTATCGGATTGGCTATTGCACAAGAGCTAGCAATGCGCGGTGTACATGTGACGCTCTCTGATATTGATGAGAAAAAAGGGAACGAAGTGGCGGCTGAATTGCCCGCAGCGCGTTTCCAATATGGAAACATGACGAGCGAGAATGATTGCCAACGTTTGGTAGCTGACACCATAGTAGCCAAAGGTCACGTTGATATATTAGTGAACAATGCCGGCATTCAACATGTTGCGCCAATCACGGAATTCCCAGTGTCAAAGTGGCACGAGATCATCGAGATAATGCTCACTGCACCCTTTCTTTTGACAAAGGAGGTGCTGCCAGGTATGTACGGCCGCAAATGGGGACGTGTGATCAATATCGCATCCGTACACGCACTGCGAGCTTCGGCATACAAATCAGCATATGTGGCAGCCAAGCACGGACTGTTGGGACTAACCCGCGTGACAGCGTTAGAGGGAGCCGAGCACGGTGTCACTTGTAACGCTATTTGCCCATCTTATGTACGAACAGCGCTTGTGGAGAAACAGATTGCTTCCCAGGCAGAGGTTCACGGGATTCCAGAATCTGAAGTGGTAGAGAAAATCATGCTAGCTGAAGCTCCTATTCGCCGTTTACTTGAGCCTGCGGAAGTTGCAAAACTTGCTGCCTATCTTTGTTCAGATGATGCTAGCGGTATCACTGGCAGCGCGCTTACTATTGATTGCGGCTGGACAGCACATTAAAAACTTTGACAGCAGGATAGCATCGTCATGCTGAGCACACAACGCTATCATGCCGAGCGTACAGTCCTGTCATGCTGAGCGCAGCGAAGCATCTCTACCGCCCCGCACGCCAGTTGCGAATCTGCTCACCATGCTCTTCGAAGTGGTGCCAGGTCGAACCACGCACCCAGGCTCGTACATAGCCATTCCATTGCTCCGGCTTTAATGAGGATAACAGGCCGAACAGACGATAGTGAGATGTTTCAAAGAGTTCAATAGTCTCCTGCAGTGTAAGCGACTGCAGTTGCGCTTCCCACTTATCGTTGTAAGCAGGGGCATCCCTGTAGTCCTCTGTAGACTGCTCTCCGCGCAGATGTTTTTGTAACTCGTCAAAACAGATTTCTTCCCAGCGTCCAAGGTGAGCCATTACATCTTTGACAGACCATCTTCCTACAGCACCTTCCGTTGTTAGCTCGACCTTGCTAAGTCCATAGATAGCAGAGGTAAGCATCACT
>JBKPBA010000103.1:0-4593 GCA_046726675.1 Chloroflexota bacterium | reverse complement strand
CGCATACACCGTCTGGTAACGCTCAGGATCGCGTAACGTCTCGTGGATATAAGGAGGTAATGGCATGCGTCCCAGCCGCTCGATAAGTTCTCGCACCGTCACGTGGTCACAACCCCTCTCCGAGGGTACCCGCGATGGATCATGATGCAATCGCGATGTACCCGCGCCCATCCCCGAGGGCACCGGTGTGAGGTTATTGCCCGGCCCCGACGGCAATCGCGATGTACCCGCGCCCATCCCCGAGGGCACCCGCAAGGGGATGCCCCTACTATACGACGGTAACGAATTAGGCGATTCGTGTATAGTAGGGGCGGGGTTTACCCCCGCCCGCCCGTGGAAATGGGTGGCGGTCCTAACGTAACGGTGCGAGAACTTATCGAGCGGTTGGGACGCATGCCGTTGCCTCCTTATATCCACGAGACGTTACGCGATCCTGAGCGTTACCAGACGGTGTACGCACGTATTTCGGGTTCGGCAGCCGCTCCAACGGCAGGGTTACACTTTACACCACACTTGTTAGAGCAACTACGCCAGCAGGGAGTGCGGGTTGGTTTTGTGACGCTGCACGTGGGACTCGATACTTTCCGACCTATCGAGTGTGAGGATGTACGCGAACATAAGATGCATAGCGAGGAGATTGACCTGGATGCCCCTACTGCTGAATTGATTAATGAGACACGCCGCGCTGATGGTCGTGTCGTGGCAGTTGGCACAACGGCAGTACGTGTGCTGGAGAGCGTTGCCAGTTTCTATGATGGTCGTATCGAGCCATATCATGGGGCCACGCGTTTGTTTATCACACCCGGCTATCGCTTTCAGGTAGTTGATGCGATGATCACCAATTTCCATTTGCCACGTTCGACGCTGCTGCTGCTCGTGAGTGCAATCACCAGTAAAGCGTTGATCGAGAAGGCCTATCAAGAGGCTATTCGCGAGCGCTACCGCTTCTATAGCTTTGGGGATGCGATGCTGATTATGTAGCTTTCCTCTGGTTACTCGATAATCAAAGCTTCAGCCTCAATTTCCACCAGCATATCAGGTGAAATCAAGCGCCTGACCTCTACCATGCTGGTGGCAGGTCGAATCTCGCTAAAGAATTCACCGTGGGCTTTGCCTATTTGCTGCCAGTCGTCGATGTTCGTGACATACATGCGTGTGCGAACAACATCTTTGAGGTCGGCACCAGCCCTTTGGAGCGCCGATTATATATTTTTGAGGATTTGTATGGTTTGTGCGTATGGGTCTCTGATGCCGACGATCTGTCCGTTAGCGTCGGTAGCGGTTGTACCGGCTACGTGTACTGTGTTTCCTACGCGGACGGCACGCGAGTAGCCGACGATGGGTTCCCAGAGAGTGCCTGTCGAGATGTTTTGGCGTTGCATATAATCCTTTTCAAGGCCACAGGAGCCTATTGAGTAGTAGATACGTCTCCAGCCCGCTGAAGCGCCAGCATCATCCTTGTACCGGAAACCCGCAAGGGTACAAGGATGGGGCTGATACTCGGGTGAACGCTCTCGCCTTGCCAGAGCATGGCAGGAAGGTCCCGCCCTGTCATGCTGAGCCTTGTCCTGAGCACATTCGCTCCGCTCAGTGTAAACTCCGCGAATGGAGCAGCGAAGCATCTCGGCCCATCGAGCCAGATCCTTCGCGGAGTTTACACTGAGTGCAACGAATGTGCTCAGGATGACAAACGGGGATAGGATGACACGGGTAGGCAACTCAGGTTGATGCCTATTGGCGTTTCCTCGCGTCTATTACACGCCGGTTTGTGCTTGCACACGTCCTTCTTTGATGGCTGCAATGAGGGCCGCATGGTCGCGTTCGGCCTGGTCCGCATACGTCTCGGCAAACGAGGTAATGGCACGATCGAACGTATCCTTGCTGCCCATGTAGCCACTGATCTGTGCCGGGTCACTGGTGCGCGCATGCGCTCGCGCCAGGGCTGTCGCACATAACTCGACGTACGCCGTAAACCCTACCGGGACCAACGTCTCGACCTCCGCCGACAACTTCATGTCGCGCAACTGTCTTGCATAGAAGTCCCTGCCATTGAAGGTCGACCAGCCCAGGAAGATATCGCTGGCTGCCTGCATCATGCGCTGGCCTACCACCACTCGCTCCCCATGGTTCTTATGGGGACTCGCCCCCAGGTACTGCTCAAGCACCGACGCACCAGCTTCTTTGATCTGCATGAAGAGGGGATCGTCGCCCTCTGCTCCACCTAAGCACAACACAATTGCGCAACGCGTGCCCACACTGCCCACTCCCACGACTTTCTGCGCGATGTCAACCCCACGGTACCGCATGACGATGATGCGCCGCTCCTCCGACAAGGACGCCAGGAATCCTCTCACCATCTCTCTCCACTCTCCAGTATCCAGATTGTCCTTGCTGGTGTCCAGAGGGTCGTAGTGATAGATCAAAGGCGGCTCATCCTTGATGTGATACTGGCCATTCACGGCCTCTGTCAGCTTCGGGAAGGTTTCGATGCGGGTGCGTTTGCTTGCTTTTGCAGACGCTTGTTCCACGCGTTTTTGCAGCTGTTTGCCACCTGCCATGCCACGGAGCATGGCGAGAATGGTCTCCACGTCGATGTGGTAGTACCACACATCCAGGTGGTTCATCAGGGCAAACTGCTGCATGCTCTCACGGTAGCGTTGCACGCACCTTAGCGCAGCCTGCCTGCTCTCTTGAGCGGTGTAGCCTTTCTGTCGACCAGCTATGACCACGCTCGCCGCCAGTCGCTTGACATCCCATTCCCAGGGACCGGCGAGTGTCTCGTCGAAGTCGTTCACATCGAAAACCTGCCTGCGCTCTGGGGAGGCAAAGACACCGAAGTTGCTCAGATGCGCGTCACCACAGATCTGCGCCTGGATGCCTGAGACGGGCGTCTTCGCCAGGTCATACGCCATGATGTCTGCTGTTCCTCGATAGAATGCGAAAGCTGACATCGACATACGTCCAAAGCGGATGGGCACCAGGTGCTCTAATCGCGTCTTATTTGCTTCTTCCAAAAGGCTGATCGGGTCGGGGCGTTCAGGGTCTGGCGCCCACTCTGCATGGCTGGAACGGGGCACGCTGCTCCGCAGTGCCTTGCCGGCAGCATAGCGCTCAGCTCGTGTTGTCAAATCCCGAGTCCATTCAGTTGGTATGTAGGATGGGGTGGTTGCGGTAGTCATAAGACTCCTCCTCTTTCTGTTGTTGCGAACGGAAATATACAAATCACTGTTACTAGTATATGTTCTAGTGATCAAAAACACATCCTGCAAATGTACTAATTTTGCAGGTATCGACTCTCTGAATAAATTGGAAGTGCTCAATTACGAGAGGTCAACTTGCTGCACTGTTATTCACGCATGAGCATTGCGTGCGCTTCGACTTCGTGATTAATGTTCAGATCACCGCTGACATCGACGACCACCCGCTTGACCGTACCGGTGAACGGCCAGGGATACTCACCCGGATAGTCCCCCGTGACCGGCTCGCCACCATCGCGTCCCACGTTTAGCCCCTCGCCAGCAATCGAGAACTTGCCTGGCTGGGTCATCATCTTCATCTCGCCCACCTTCTCATCGTTAATGTAGATGGCCAGCGTCCCATTGGCAACGTGTGGTGGATTCTCTCCCTCTTTGGTGAAGATGGCTGAGAGAGTCGAGGCTCCGGTCGGCACGGCTTTGTTCGAAACGACCTGCTGCTTAATATCGCCGAGCCAGTTGTAGATGTAGTGCATCTTGCCATCCTTCATATAGATGGCATGCCCACCAAAGCGGCTCCCATGGGCGAACATCACCCCCTCGGCGCCACCAGTTGGAATCTCAACCTCGGCTCTGATGGCATAGGAGCGGTTGCGGATATTGACTGCCTGGGACTCGGGTATCTCGGCCGTGTCCGGGTAGTAGACATAGCGCTCGCGCGGCTTTGTCATTTGCGGACGCGGGGTCGTGATAATTTCGAGTGCCGAGCGGTCATCCAGTGGAAAGCCCTGGTATTTGCCTGCCTCGAAGAACCACAAATTGATCAGTTCCTGAAGCTTGTCCGGATACTGCGCGGCGAGATTGTGGCACTCGGAACGATCCTCGACCGTATTGTAGAGCTCCCAGGTATCTTTGTCGTAGTTGCCCCAGCCGGCGATCGTAGGGTGCGTGGTGACCGCCTTCCAGCCCTGATGCCAGAGGCCACGGGACCCGAGCATCGAGTAGAACTGGGTCTGCCTGGCAGAGGGAGCCCTGGCGTCGTCAAAGCTCGAGCGCATGCTGACACCCTCGATGGGGCTCTGGGTATACCCCAGGACGACCTCGGGCGCTTCGACACCTACAACATCGAGGATCGTTGGCACGATGTCGATCGCATGGTGATACTGGTGGCGAGCTGCGCCACGGCTCTTGATCCCTTTCGGCCAGGAGATCAGGAACGGGTCGCAGATGCCACCGTTGTAGCTATAGCGCTTCCACATCTTGAACGGCGTATTGAAAGCCATCGCCCAGCCGGTGGGATAGTGGTTGTACGTCCGGGGGCTGCCCAGCACATCCAGGTACTTGAGGTTCTGTTCCAGGCTATCGGGAACGCCGTTGGCAACTTTGTTCTCGTTGACCG
>JBKPBA010000102.1:0-6527 GCA_046726675.1 Chloroflexota bacterium | reverse complement strand
GCCTGAAATTGCATAGCATGACGCTGAAAGAGAGAGCGACTGCGATTGAAGAGCATCAGCGCCTGACTATAATGCCCCTGGGCCGCATAAATCAGTGCGATGTTCAATTCCTGCCGCGCTACAGAAACCTCTTGTTCATGGTGATTGGCAAAAGTGGCACGAGCCTGTTCATGCAGAGCGACCGCTTCACGAAATCTGCCCATGGCCGCCAGGGTAATGGCCTTGTTGGCCTTCGCACGGGCGATGTAGAGTTCAACTCCTTCGCCTTGTCTGGCATAGGTTTCAAGAGCACGATCAAAGAGCCGCAGCGCCTGGTCATACTGCCCAGCTTCGTAGTTGATGATGGCAGCATTGACATCAATCTGCCCGGCTCGCAAAAGCTTTCCATAGCGTACAAAGACTTCACGCGCTGCTGCGGCATCGCGTAAAGCTTCACCAGTACGGTTTAGTTGCAAACAGGCACTCACACGACCGATACGGGTACGTGCCCAGCTCACTTCATCACCAAGAGCAAGGAATTCAGCTCCTGCCGCATCTAAAAATGGCAACGCTTCCTGATCACGATCCATGCGGCGTAATGCATCCCCACGTACCATTAAACCGAGCGCATGCACATATTTATTGTGGATCATATCACCAATGAGCAGCAGATATCCGGCAAGCACAAATGAGCGACCTGATTCTTTAGCCCATTGGCGATCAGCTTCGCGCTTAATCAGTTTAACCAGCAGGTTAAGGGAGGCGTCATCAATGGTAGGAAGGTTCTTTTGTAGTAATTGCCGCCCTTGCTTCTCATTCATTCTCAGAAGCGCGGCTACAAGTTCTTGGGGTGCCATGCGAATATTGTTTTCCGCTACTCCGCGAATACGCAGCAATGAGCGATTATCGGGATGCCCCGATGCCTACGAGGAGTTACATTACATCTCTACAATTTTAGACGTTTAAAGTATCGTATTGATCACATTGATTGTAGCTCAGAATCTGTCAGAATGGAAGTACTATTGTTATGACTTCCTTGATATAACTGGATTTGCAATAAAAAGGGTGAAGGATATTTTAGGCAAAAGAAATTTTGAAACATCTTTAAACACAGAGAGTTACTTTGAAACACTCTGTACGTTCTATTGAATAGAGCTGAACACTGAGGCATCAATCCTGAAGAGTAATCGGAAGCTGTTCAATCACAATCGTGCTATCAGAAAGGTGCAACTCCAGTGTATATACTGCAGGAGAAATTGAAGAAAAGACGAAGTTACCCAATTCATCAATATTTTGCTTATACACTGCATTTGTCTGTGAAGAAAGCACTACCGGAATTCCTTGAAGTGCTTCTAGTCTGGTCCCTTTGCGGGTGACAAAACCAATTAGTTGCAAAGAGTCTCTACGGCTAGCGCCCCGCTCAAGTTGGATTGATATACTGAAATCCTCGGCAGAATAACTGCGTGGCCAGACCTCGGTACTAGCAACTTCACGTTGATGCGCAAAACGGGGTTGTGGTGGCAAAAAGGTAGCGATAACTCGCCGAATTTGTGTACCTGATACATCACGTAGGCGACCTACTAGAGATTTCGCTTCCTGCGGTGAATGATGATTTCTCAGGGAGGAGGGCCGAACAGATACACGCTCAACAAGCATAGGATCATTCGCTAGAAATTGCGAGAGCGTTGCCATCTCCACAGCACAGAGCACACATGAACTCAGGTGCAATTTAACAGCAGTTGTACGCTCGTTATTAAGTAACCCTAACTGGTATTCGCCGAGCACCTGATTAGGTGGGCAATCCCACCGGTAAAGCTTTCTGGTAAGTGAGCGTTCAATTTGAAGATAGTCCGCTAACTTTGCAGAACAACCCCGGCATCGTGCTAGATGCTGTTGAACACCTGGCCGTACTCTCTCACCCGCCAGATAAGCGAGCAGTTCTTCATCGCGAATAGTCCCTGGTTCACTACACTCCATGAGCGTTTCCTTTAAACTTAGGATATTTTTAGACGGCTATATTTGCAAAATTCGCTTGCAGTTGAACACAAAGCCGTCTCCGCTAAGTAGGTAGTCTACAGTATACGTTCGATTCTCCCCTATCTTCGTAAACTGGGAGCTACTCAGCAGTCTTGTATTGTCCTTCTCACCTGAATAAACGAATAATGTTGCTATTTTAGCATTTGCCTCTGTAAGCAAGACAAATGTCGCATGCTAGCTAAACACTCCAGAAATTACAGATACTGATGTTTGAACAGTGTTTGTAAACGACGATTGCGTCTTAACCGCTCTAAGACGTTACGCTTGATACGATAAACATCTTCTACCGAGGGGAAAAGCCGATTATGCTGGCTGCTAATCTCACTTGGCTTCATTCCTTGAACATACGCAAGATAGATCAAAACACGCTCGTCTTCACCGTTGAGTTCTTCTAGAATGACTTGCCATAGACCTTGTGCTGAGATGTTCGATACGACATCGTCGGCAGGATCATCCGAAGCTGGTTCATGATCTATTAATTCCAGCGTCTCTTCATATTGACGTGCCTGGCGTGAGCGAACCTCGTCAGCAATGACACTATGTACACACATTTTCAGATACTTCAATACAGCGGCCAACGAATCAAAATTTCCCATTTTTGAAGGTGTGAGCGCCTGCGAGAACTTCGCGAAAGCAGCATTTACCAGAGGTGCGCATCCATCCTGACCAAGTAAGGATGTCGCGCTTTGGTGTTGGTTCACCCAGGTGAGTACGAGCGGCGCGTACTGCTGGTAGATGCAGGCCCAGGCATCTTCATCACCCTGACTTATGGCACGACGAAACAACTCTAAACAATAACGATCATTAGATACGCTCTGCTTGAGAAATTTGTTCGTTTCTTCGGAGCAGCAACGAGCCAGGTCGTTGATTGAAAGCAGCTCCATTTGTGGCGTGCTATCAGCCCGTCCCCTCAGCTTCGGATCCGAACCGGGTAGCTGTGAGGGCTCTCGAGACTCCATCGACAATAGCTCCCTGCTTCCAGATAACTAGATAATTCTAGTCGCCCAAAAAGTATACCATGAGACACTTAAGCATACAAGGCTTGAATAAGATGAGTATCTTACAGCTTTTCCCTATTATCGCATGGTTTAAGGTGGATGTAGAATCTTATGACCTGAAAGTACTTAAGTCAATTTCTGCGTAATAATATGCGCCACTTTTACAGGGTTTTGGAACTGGGGCATATGTCCAACACGCGGCAATAGCACAAGTTCAGAGTTAGCAATACCGCTATGCAAATCATGGGCACAGATCAACGGAAGCAAATTGTCCCGTTCTCCCCAGATGATGGTCGTTGGAACTTGTACATCCGCTAAGACAGAATCCAATTCTTCTTGTGGGTCGTAGCCGCGAATGAAACCTGCATAAGCAGGAGTTTGAGAGTTGCGCACAACAGCATCCAGCACAAATTTAGGAACAGGTAATGAAAATCCCAACATATGCTCAAGGGAACGCCTTGCGGCAATTCGATCTTCGGCATAAGGCGAATGCAAGTTCTCTCGTCTCAAGCCTGCACTATTGAGAAGGTAGAGTCGATTAACACGCTCTGGATGTTCTACAGCAAAGCGTGTAGCTATCCAGCCGCCCAAAGAATTGCCAACTAACGTCACACGTGGATAGCCAAGTGCGTCGAGGAATCGTTCCAGGTAAAGGACATGGGTGCTGATATTGGTGCCTTCTGGAGCCAATGGTGTCCTGCCAAATCCAGGCAAATCAGGTGCATATACCAGGTATTCTTTGCTCAGTAGCGGTATGAGAGCAGCCCAGGTCTCTGCCGAACTACCAAGTCCATGAATCAACACAACAGGTGTACCGCGTCTCCCAGCACAGTAATAATGCATGGTAACGCCTGCTAGATTGCAAGTTTCCTCACGTATTCCGGCCATCAGCATACCTGCACGAACTACATCGATCATGGTTTCCCGTGGACGACGATAGATACGCATCGCCAGGGCCGTCAAGCCGCCAACAGCGCCGATAGTCAGTAGTGTCGGGACTATAGGAAATGATTTTGCTTTTTTTGCTGAGGGCATAGGAAATCCTCGTGAGTTGACTTTAGGCTACCCCGTAAACCAGAGGTAGACCACGAGGGTCACCCAATACGCATCAACCTAAGTTACCTAACACTGTCATGCTGAGCGCAGCGAAGCATCTCGACCCAACGAGCCAGATGCTTCGCTGCGCTCAGCATGACAAGACTATCTCCTCCTGCCGTGCTCTGGCAAGGCCACGGGCTGTCCCGTCACTGCGCGACAGAACAAGCCTGCGGCCTCTCAACTCGTCGCGCAACCCAGGCTCATCTGGGGCTTAGGTTGTTACCTATTGGGCAACCCTCGTGGTCGCCCTGCAGGGGTGGCTCAAAGGTCTGGATATTCACCTCTGTAGGAGTTTACTATCCAACAATTCACCTATTCACCCCCGCCGCTGACTTGCACCTCTGATACATCTGCGAGATTAAACTCAACCACTACATCCTGGTTGCGTTTCTCCAGGTGTCCCCAAATGTAGAACACCGTCGTGAGCAACACGATGATAATAAGCGGTATGAACTGGGTCAGCTCGTAGGTGAGCCGATCAAGGCTATAGCTGGCAACGGTGGCATCGGTCGGGATAAGTATGAAGTAGCCGGCGACGGCAGCATAGCCAAACGCAAACAGTGTGACGATCCAGGCACCGAGCATACCGCCAGGTACTTTATATGGGCGATGCACATTAGGATACTTGTAGCGTAGCAACAGGAATGATGGGAAGATAAACAGATACGACAGGACGGTTGTCGAGATGACAAAACCAAGCACCAGCGCAAATAGCGTCGAAATACTACCAGAGCCAAATGCGGTGATCATAACCGCTGCGATCATTGTTATCGTTGCTGCTATTCCAGTCATGGTATTCATGACAATCGGCGTGCCAAACTTACCACTAAATCCACCTAAGAAGGATGGAGCAGTACGATCGAGCGCGGCAATAGCGTAGGTACGGTCGGCGCCAATGATCCAGGAATTAGCGCTGGAAGCCAGGCCGAGCACAATAGCTATAGCAACAAGCCAGCCAAGGACGGTGGCTATGCCTGAAGGCAAGATGCCACCAACAACTTGATACGCTTTGATGAAACCGCTCGCATTGGAGAGCTGGCTCGTTGTGAGAGTAAAGAGAATAACAGTGATCGGAATGGCATAGGCAATCACTGCAGTGATCCCCGCACGGATCAACGAACGAGGCACATCGCGCTGGGGATTGACCATTTCTTCGCCCGCGCCGTTCTGTAGTTCAAAGCCAACCCAGTTAAAAATCAACACGGGAAGGATGAGGCTCACAATTCGACCCCAGTCATGGGGGATCAAATCAACAGCGGCCACATGCTGGCCTGTAGAGTGACCACCAATGAAGAAGGTCAGTGCCAGCAAAGTGAACAACCCGATGAGTGCGAATTTGGCATAGGAACCAATGACGGAGAGCCATTTGCCAACACGCAGGGCCAGGATAGCGGACCAGGTTATCCCCCAGATGAAGATGAGGGCAACCACGATTCTGAAAATGGTGTTGGTCAGGACGCTCCCACCGACCTGGGCATTCGGGTCACCATAGAAGAACGTGGCGATGGCGACGATGACAGTGACCGATAGCGTCCCACCGATCCATAGCGGGTTGGACATCCAATAAAGCAAGGAGGCCAGGGCAGCAAAATAGCGCCCGCCCGCCATTTTACACCACTCATAAACGCCACCTTCCTGGGGAAAGGTGGTGCCAAGTTCCGCAGTGAGCAAACCATAAGGGAGAAGAAACGTTACCGCCGAAACAAGCAGCCAGGTAAGAACTTGCCCTCCACTTGAAGAAACGGCACCAAGCGTGTCTATTCCAATAACTGCAGCTATGGTGATGAAGATCATGTCGAAGATTTTGAACTCTTTACGGAGCTTCTTTTTCTCCTCAAGAGTCGCCGAGGTGGTGACTTCACGGATACTTGTATCCATGCGGGGTATCCTCCTTTACGTCATATGATTGTATGACGTCTATTTCAACACTTTGATATGTTGAAAGTCATATCTGCTGATTCTAAAAATAATAAGACAGCGAATACATCCGGGGAATACGAGGTTGCCCATTGACGATTGTTTGTTTTGCTGTTAAAGACACCTCCTTGTGTTTTACTAGCGGAAGACGGAATAAAAAGAGGGAAAAGAGTAAGCAAACTCTATCTTGTGCGATAGTATACCCTTAAACTCTGGAATTTGCAATGTTTCTGGAAATGCTTCATCATTTATTCGAAGGATTCTAAAACTGGCATTCCTTCATTGGTTACACGAAGTTGCTGCACACGTAATTCGGCCTTTTCGAGTAGGTCGTTGCAGTGTTGGGCCAATTTCATGCCTTCTTCGTAATAGTGGAGTGCGCGTTCAAGAGGCATTTGTCCATCTTGTAATGCTTCTACTGCTGCTTCGAGTTGCTCGAAGGCTTCTTCAAAGGTTAATGCTTCCATTTTTTACCCCTTTGTTTGATATTGATGGCTA
>JBKPBA010000101.1:0-5011 GCA_046726675.1 Chloroflexota bacterium | reverse complement strand
AACAACACCACTGTCTTGCCACCTACTATCAGTTGCAATGAGAGGAACTCGCGCAGCCGTCCCCGGCGCAAATAGCGCAAAGGCTGGCGCATATACACCAGGTATGTTTGCAGGTAGCCCTTGATCCAGCGTGACCGCTGTCGTATCCAGTTCTTCACCTGCGAGTTCGCCTCCTCATACGTCGTCGAATCCAACACGATAGTCTTAAGGCCGGAGCGGGCTAAGCGCAGACCCAGGTCGCAATCCTCAGTAACGTTGAAAGGGTCCCACGCACCTATCCTACGCAGAATCTCCATACGAAAATGATTTGACGTGCCTCCAAGCGGCAGTGGCAACTTCGTCTGTTGCATCCCGGGAAGCATCAGATCAAACCACAAGGAATACTCCACGGTGAACCAGCGCGTCAGCAGGTTCTGTTTCGTATTGTAGTAGTTCAGTTTGGCTTGCACACAGGCCACATCTGAGTCATGATTCGCAAACGTCAGGACAGCTTTCTTGAGTTGTAGGGGATCGGGGACATCCTCTGCATCGTAGATGACCACATAATCCCCCGTAGCCTGCAATAATCCGAAATTACACGCGCGCGGCTTCGTGCGTGGCTTGCCATCAGGCACGGTCACGATGCTGAAATGTTGTGGCAGGTGCATCGCTTCGATGGCTTTGCGCGTCTCCACATCGTCTTCCTCAGTGAGGAAGAGAATCTGCAACTTGTCAGCCGGGTAGTCCAGCTTCTGCATTGCTTGCACAAATTGGGGCACCACTTCGGCCTCGCGGTAGAGTGGGCAGAGGATCGTATACTGTGGCCAGTCCGCATCAGCGAGCGCATGTACGATCGCATCGCCGATCTGTTCTTCCGTTGACTGGTTGAGTGCCAGCATGGCTAGCAAGAAGTCCAGGAGTAGAGAGCTAAGGTACAGTAAAGTAATCAAGGCTATTATCACTATGACCAGCTTCATACCATAGAACAGCAGGCTGAGCACACACCCGAGCATAATTAAGCTCAGGATTACGGCTTGCCCGCGCGTCAGAGTTTTGGACGCAGAGAGTGCATGCCGAAAAGGGGCGAAAGGACGAAATTCCTGGCCTTTAACGGTGACAGTTTTTAAGGCGTCCTCGGCATACTTATCGCTTTCCTCCTGGTGGCTGCTGTTGTTATTGTGCTTAGCATCGGCAGTCAGCCACTCAGCGTAGCGCATAACCTCGAATTGTCCGTTGGTATTGGTATCGATGATGGGAGTCGTTGGGATAGCGATTCTCTGAAGAAAGGCTTTATTGGGAAAGATAAAGCGGTTCAAGAGGACAAAGTCCAGGCACGCCATCACACCAGTGATAACAATGTTGAGATTGGTCCATACCCACGGGGAAGACTTGTTCACAATGAACAACGTCAATGTAATCAACACATTCAGCAAAATCAGTAGACTGATCTTCCAGACACGTCCGGCAACTGGTACTTCGCGCCACAAGCGCAGCATATGTCGCAAGGCCAGTATGCCCTGCTGCATATCCGCCTTGCTCTGCCCATGAGCACGCGCCTGAAATTGGTACGGAACTTCGAGCACTTGCCGCCATTGACAGCGAAGCAGAATCTCCAGCAGAATTTTGTAACCAATCGGGCGCAGTGATACATCGGCCAGGAGCGAACGGCGCAGCAGAAAAAAACCACTCAGGGGATCAGAGATACGCAGCAAGCGCTCAGGAAAGAGAAGCTTGGCCGTCCATTTCAGGCCAACAGAAACAAATCGCCGTCCTACACCAGCCAGCCCCTGATAGCTCCCACCTTTAATATAGCGACTGGCTAATACCAGGTCCATATCCTGTGCAACAGCTTTATCATAAAATACACGCAAAAGCTCTGGGGGATGCTGAAGGTCGGCATCGATCACAGCAACATATTCAGCCTGTGCAATGCTCATGCCTCGCTCAACGGCTGTTGCCAGCCCTCCCGCTCGCGCAATGCCCGGCTGACGGTGCTCTACATGGACGTGAAATATGGACGTTTCCAGTGCAACCGAGGCATCCTTGATGATAAGCGAGGTGTCATCATCGCTATCATCGACAAAGATAATCTCCACTTTAATTCCATCAAGGGCTTCTTGCAGTTCATGAAGCAGTGGCATAATATTGTCACGTTCATTTCGGGTGGGGATCACTATAGTCAGATCATATGTGGTGGGCTGCGATAATGCCTGACCCTCCTCTACAGAGAATTTCAGTGTTTCTTCCTCAAGTTCAAGAGTATCAAAGCTCACCTTTCCATTGTGTCCATCTTCCTGAGACAGTGTTTCTTCCTCAAGTTCAAGAGTGTCAAAGCTCACCTTTCCATTGTGTCCATCTTCCTGAGACCATGACTCAGTGTCCGGGAATCCCGTTTTCACGCTTATTTCGTGAGAAAAAACATGCCAGGTCTGAGCATTGTTGGTGGAGTCGTCAGCAACATCCGATTTGACCTCTCCATTGTGTTCCTCTTTCTGGAAAGTGCCGTTGCTGGCATGCAGTGTCATGTCCTGTTGATCGGGATCGGAGGAAGCAGGTACAAAGAAGTTTTGGTGACCGTTGAGGATGCTCAGGTTCTCCTGGTCATCCTGGAGAACTGCGACAGGCACAGAGTCCGGGGGAGCCTGTACGTCCCCTGCAGGTTGGACAGGCAGGGCAGGGCAAACAGTTTGAGAAGGCTCTTGTGGGTCCCTGTCGACTTATAGGAATCTGGCATGTCTCTCTCTTTCATGCATCTACAAGGGACTGGTTTAGCATATGGGGTTCGAGGAAGTCACCCCAGACGACCTAAGAAAATGCCACAAAATAAGTGTCTCATTGGGAGACGCTATGCGGAAGAATGGTATAGTTCCACTCACCGTGGAATGCATCCTGCACGAGTAGAATCGATGCCATCTCTGCACCCGACCCGCTATCTCCTGATGGGTAGATATTGGTGTCAAGATAGCACTGCATTTTGAGTCCCTCCGGTGTCATAGTTGCCGCAATCAGCTTGATGCCGACTTCATAGCTGATCGGTGGCTGACCTCGCCAGTTTTGAATAACATAGGCGCAGAACTGATAGTCAATCTTGTTCCACTTGCTGGTGCCAGGTGGCAGGTGACAGACCGTGATTGCCAACCCGGTTTCGTCCGCCAGCTTCTGGATCTCCAATTTCCACAAACATGTCCGAAACACGTTACTGCCATTCCCATCAGTAATGATCAGCAGCCGCCTCGATGGTGCATAGGCTTCACACCCCGTCGTATTCCACCAGCGCTGGATGCTTTCTACCGCGAAAGCCTCTATGTCGCGATCTACTTCGGTGTCGACGCAGCCGGGATTGTGGTTAAGGTTGTACACATCGTAGGGCGTCACCTGGCCGAGCTCGGAGATGAGAAAGTCATGGACCCACACCTTCTCCAGGGCGCCTTGAGGTCTCCATTCACGTGCTCCGTTCCTGAACTCACCTACAAACTCTTTCTTCCTGGCTTCCACTGAGACCACTGGATCGCTCACCGCAAAATAGGCTTGCGCCGTGCGGTTGATATACGCTACCTGTGCATCCCAATCCGCATGGTCTCTGTATTCCTTGATCTTACGGTTGACCTGCAGGTTGTACCCTAGCTCGTGGAGCAACTCCGCTACCATCCGATGAGAGGTTTTATGACCCATCTGTTTAAGTTCCTCAGTCAACTGCCGTATACTCTTGCATGTCCAGCGCAGTGGTGACTCCATGTCACCCTGACTGATCGGCACCATCAGGTGTTCGAGGTCGTCGCGTAGACTGGGATCCTTGAGAACCGTTTTCTTGCGTCCACCCCCTTCTCGGCGCACACGGCCTGCTCCGGGGCCTGCATCCCCCAGGAGTTCTTTGATACCCTGCTGGATAGCCCGGCGCGATATGCCAGTTGCGCGTGCGACCGCAACACTGCCTCCCCTGCCGATGGACAGGGCTTCGGCAGCAGCCACCAATCGCCGTGTCCGTTCATCCAACATCCCTGTCAGCAACTGGAATCTTCGTGTGATGGTATCAATCTCAACCATATCTATGAGTCTGTTAATCTGCCATCGATAACTTACAATTGAGACCTTTATTTTGTGACGACCCCCTCAAAAAGTCTAGCAAAGGGACCTGATATTCTCAAGGAACGATAGTATGATCAAAGGGTACAATAGTATCGTCCCTTCACCTCCTCTACTCAGGCCGCTTGCTCTCATATAAAAGATGGGGATTGCCCTGATGAAGTCAGAACAATACTCCAAATACCATAGCTACCAGGAGCCTGCCTACACCGCCCCCCTTGACTAAGGCCAACAGAACTACAACGATAATAATCTCCGGTCAAACTGGTCGCCGATTGCATTACTCCCTCGAAAAATAGCGTTGTACTCCCTGCAGTATCTGTCACTGTGAACTTCAGTTCTTTAGCGGTATCGATGGTTCCGCTAAAAGGACCACTGCCCTGCAGTTTGGGACCCAGAGTGAGGTAGCCACTAATATTTCCCTGGCTTTGTCGAATGCCAGTGAGGGACATACTTGTGCTTACACCCATTGATACATCGTAAATTGTGCCGCTATACGTTCCAGTTAGCGTTGGATAGATGGATGTGACAGTGGGAGGTGTTCGTGTGGGTGACTTCGCAACTGGGGTTGGGGCGCCAGAATGAGCGGTGGGATGACTTGGTATATCAGACCAAATAACCGCGCTGATGCCGAGGCCGAAAAGTAATGCGAGTACAATGAGCAGTACACCAGGTTTCCAGGCACGCGGCCGCTTTGCGATAGATGCAGGAGCAGGTTTTTCAACCGTTTGCCTGGACGACGCAGGCCGTATGGTTCCTGGTTCCCTGGATAGCACAGTACGCAGCTGGCTTGGCAAAGATTCGGTAGGTGTTTCTACAGCTTTCTCTGGGATAACAGGTGATTGAGTCGGGGCTGATGGCACAACTTCAGGCACAGGTGGCTCTTCAGCTACCAGTGGTGAAAGGATAACCTCAGCTACAGAGGGCTCGCGATCTGCTATGGCAGGTG
>JBKPBA010000100.1:0-3097 GCA_046726675.1 Chloroflexota bacterium | reverse complement strand
AGTCTGGGTAGCTCCTCAGTGCGGATGTCCGGACCAAGTAGCACCACCCGTGCATCGATGGCAAGCAATTGTTCTGGCGAGGCAAACAGCGGGTTGATCTCGATTTCCTTGATCCAGTGCTGCTCGATCACCAGGTAACTGAAGCGAACTAGCAGGTGCTCAAGGGAGGCGAGATTGACGGCTGGACGTCCCTGCACTCCTTTGAGAACTGTGAAGATGCGGATTTGTTCCATCATTCTCCGCGCCAGCGTGGTGGTGAGAGGTGGGAGTGCTATGGTCCTGTCCTGGCAGACTTCCCCGAGGTGGCCGCCCCAACCAAAGAGCAGCACCGGGCCGAACTGTGGATCAATCCTGCTGGCCAGGCTCAGTTCATAGCCATCGAGCGTGATCATCGGCTCAACGGCCACTCCCAGAAAGTGCTCGGCCCCGACTTTCTCGCGGACCGTTGCTTCCATCGCCTGGTAGGCGTGACGCACCGCCTCCGCTCCGTCTAGATGTCCCTGCGCACCACCAACATCGATCTTGTGCGTAATCGTAGTGGAAAAGAGCTTGAGCACGACCGGAAAGCCAATATCCTCTGCGTGCTTGATGGCCTCGGTCTCGTTGGTGGCCACCCGTGTCTTGACCGTTGGAATGCCATAGGCGGAAAGACACTGCTTGGCTTCAACCTCAGTGAGGAGCGTGCGGCCCGACTGACGGGCGGTGTCAATCAACTTCTGCGCCAGAGCTTGAGCATGTCCATCTTCGTCGAACTCCAGAGATGGTTGCGGCGTTTCGTATAAGCTGTCCAGGTTGCATGTGTAGTGCCACATGTGATCAAAGACCTGGGCAGCCGTGTCGGGATAGGGGAACGTCGGGATACTGGCCCGGTTCAAAATCGTCGTACCGCTGGCTACTGCAGCCCCACCCATCCAACTGGCAAGAAGCGGTTTGCCCGTCGTCGTGGCGTAGCGCTTCACCTGCTCGGCGACGAGCGTTGGCTCGGTCATTGCCTGCGGGGTCAGGATGACGAGGGTGCCATCGCTGTTGGGATCTTGCGCCGCAATTTCAAGCGCTTGAGCATAGCGTTGGGGGTCGGCATCGCCCAGCATGTCCACCGGGTTGCTGTGGCTCCAGTGCGCCGGGAGCAACTGATTGAGCGCGGCGAGTGTTTGGGGGGCCAATTCCGAAAGTCGGCCCCCGCCGCGCAATAAGGCATCAGCGGCAAGGACTCCTGGAGCACGCGTGTTGGTCAAGATGGTGAGGTGCGGCCCCTGGGGACGAGGCTGTTTAGCAAGCACCCCGGCCATCGAGAACAGCTCGTCGAGGCGGTTAACGAGCAGCACTCCGCTGCGGCGACAGGCCGCCTCGAAGACGTCATAACCGCCAGTGAACGTGCCGCTGTGCGCAGCTGCCGCCTGCGTATGACCAGCTTTCAGAATGATAATCGGCTTGCTCAGAGCGACTTCCCGGGCCGCGGAGAGGAACGAGTGGGCATCTCCGACCGTCTCCATATAGATAACGATGCTCGTAGTCTGCGGGTCGCTTCCCAGGTAATCGATCAGGTCACCCCAACCGATATCCACCATCGAGCCAATGGAGACAAAGGCACTGAACCCAACATGTTCGTCCAGGCTCCAATCCAACACGGCGCTGCCACCACTCTGGATGATGAATCCCACATGACCGGGTCGGGCCATCGTGCTGGCAACGGTGGCGTTGAGACCTGTCAGCGGGTTCATCACCCCAAGGCAGTTGGGCCCCATGACGCGCAGTTTTCCCTGGCGCGCTCGCTCTCGGACTTGCTGCTCCCACTCTGCACCCTCGGCCCCGCTTTCCTTGAAACCGGCTGAAATGATAATAGCCCCTTTGACACCCGCCTCGACACATTCAGCGATAATCCTTGGCACGGTCGGGGCGGGCGTGGCAATGACCGCGAGATCAACCCGCTCTGGCACGGCTGCCAGGGTGGGGTAGGATTTGATGCCCAAGACGCTGGCCCGCTTGGGATTGACGGGAAAAACCATTCCTCCAAATGGATTGCTGATCAGATTCCAGAGGAGAGTACGCCCGACGCTTCCCGCTTTTTCCGTTGCCCCAACGACGGCGATGCTCTTGGGTGCGAAGAGGGCATGGAGGGGATGACGCTGCTTGTAGCGGAACACGGTGCTGGGGGTGAGGCTACCTCGGGTAGGCTCAGGTGGTAATCCTTCCGCTCTCCTTGTCTCCATAAGCCTCAGGGGCCTTTCATGTAATTCCAACTGCGGACATCGACTCTTTTACTGCTATATAGGTGCAGTACTTCCCGGAAGAAAACGCGTGTCCAGCTGAACAAAAATTTCTCCTTGACTTGGAAGCAGAACGTGCTGTTCAAGTTCTCTGTGGTGAGCCTATTCTCCAAGCGGTGTTACCATGCCGGGGTCCTGCTTGAAGAATTCAGCCTGAGACAGAACTGTATCAAGTTCACACATGCGCTTCTCCTTCAGGAAGTTCCTTTGATTTTTAGGTTATCTTGTGAGCACAGGTTCATGTCCTCAAATTTTACCCTCGTTGCACACCCATCTGCAACCAGCGAAGGTATACTCTCTCCTTCTTACTGCGGCTTTTTCGAACTATGTTCCAAGTAGCCAGTACAAGTGGAGGTCGCATATATCGCTGTCAAACAATTATACGTCGGCGTCTATACAAGTAGCCAGTACAGGTCTGAGAGGGATGTGAACAGGGAACAGAGGCGACTGTTTTGCAAAGAAAGAGAAAGAGAGCAATACATGAAGTCCATGCATTCCCACTGCTGCTCTCCTGGCCGCTTCTCTGTTGCAAGCAGAATGGGACCAGGAGATCATTTTCACGATACTTTTTCTGAACGGATGTCCTAAGTAGCCAGTACAGGCTCAGGTTGTTATTTACTGCTCTGTTTTAGAACGGATATCCGAAGTAGCCAGCACAGGTCTAAACAATGATAGCCAGAGCGGCATGTCTATCATGATCACAGGAATCTGAGCGTGAGTTTCCTTGTGATAGAAATTTACACACATCCTGGTCCTACCTCCATTCCGCACGAAGAGCGAGATGCTTCGCACGAAGCAGGTGATAGACCAGGAGAAGCTGAGTCAGAGCC
>JBKPBA010000099.1:0-3687 GCA_046726675.1 Chloroflexota bacterium | reverse complement strand
ACCATATTCTCTGTAATATAGATGGGTACATGCGTCTTACCATTATGGACGCCAATTGTCAATCCCACCATCTGGGGGAAGATTGTCGAAGCACGTGACCAGGTCTTGATAACACGGCGGTCGCCACTTCGCATCATAGCCAATACTTTCTTCCTCAGTGACTCATGAATATATGGCCCTTTTTTTCTTGAGCGCGACATATGCTATCTCCTCCTCCTGCCAGCATTGCGACGGCGCACAATAAATTGATCGGTCTTTTTATTCCTACGCGTCTTGTGACCCAAAGCAGGCTTACCCCAGGGTGTCTGTGGCTGTCCACCAATGGGCGCACGCCCCTCACCACCACCATGCGGATGGTCGCGAGGATTCATAACCGAGCCTCTCACAGAAGGACGACGCCCCATATGACGCGAACGCCCAGCTTTGCCGATGCTGCGGTTCTCATGATCTACATTGCCCACCTGTCCTATCGTTGCCATGCAGAGGATATGCACCTTGCGTTGCTCTCCCGATGGCAAACGTATCAGGGCATAATCGCCCTCTTTTGCCATAAGTTGAGCGCCCGCACCTGCGCCGCGTACCATCTGACCGCCACGACCTTTCGTTAACTCGATGTTGTGTATGGTCGTGCCTGTCGGAATATTCTTCAAAGGAAGCGCATTGCCTGGCTTAATATCAGCTTCCGGCCCTGCCATCACCTGATCGCCAACTTTAAGACCCAATGGTGCAATAATGTAGCGCTTTTCACCATCCAGATAATGCAACAACGCAATACGCGCTGAACGATTCGGATCATACTCAATCGCAGCGACCTTAGCAGGTACACTTTGTTTGTTGCGTTTAAAATCAATCAGTCGATAGGCGCGCTTGGCTCCACCGCCACGATGACGTGTGGTAATTTTGCCCTGATTATTGCGACCTGAGTGCTTTTTCAACTTCACTACCAGAGATTTCTCTGGTTTTGTCTTCGTAATCTCCTCGAATGTCGAAACCGACATGCCACGACGTCCAGGAGATGTTGGTCGGTACTGTCTAATTGGCATCTCTCAACACCTTGCTCTGAATCCATACCTTCTGAGAAGGTATGAAAGGACTACGCCTTCAATGCGTCGATTGCATCCCCTTCACGAAGGGTAACAATCGCCTTCTTCCACTCACGGGCCTCAATTGGCTTTGGAGCGGCTCCTTTACGCCGTAACATACGTTTCTTACCAGGCATACGCATGATATTGACCGAGACAACTTTTACTTTGAAAATCGTCTCAACCGCACGGCGAACATCAATTTTATTAGCCTCCAGGGCTACTGCAAAGGTATACTGACCCCTCTTACTCTGATTTTTCTTCCTGCCATGCGTCTCAGGGTCTTGTAGCTTCACCGTTTTTTCGGTGATTATGCCGTGACGCAGTACTTCTGTGATCTCCATTGTTTATTCCTCCCCGCCATCCGTTGGTGCTTCAGTCTCTGATTCCTGCTCCTGATCCTCGGTATCGTCTTCACTTGTTTCTGATACCTTAGCTTCAGCCAGTTCTTCAACTTCTTCAGATTGCTCCGTAGTAGTTCTCTCTGCGTCCAGTTGTGCAGCAATTTTTCGACTTGCTTCTTCGGCGCTTAGGCCCTCGCCGAAAACCAGTTCAATCCAATGCACAGTCTCCTTCGGCATAATTACACAATCGCGCTTTAGTAGTTCCACCACGTTTATTGATGAAACATGCTGCACTTTGGCAGAAGGAATATTGCGAGCCGAAAGCACAATGTTCTCGTCGCGTTTCGGCAACATCATCAGAATCTTCTTACCATTCACTGGCAAGTTAGCTAGAATCGCTAGCATTTCTTTCGTACGTGGAGATTCTAACGCTAGATCCCTGAGTACGATAAGTTGCTCATTCGCAACTTTATCTGATAGAGCCGATTTAATTGCCAGACGGCGCATCTTTTTCGGTACATCATGATGGTATTCACGAGGCTTAGGGCCAAATACAGTACCACCATGACGGAACTGTGGTGCGCGGGTGCTACCCTGTCGAGCGCGACCTGTTCCTTTCTGTTTGTATGGCTTTCTGCCGCCACCCGATACCTCACTGCGAGTTTTCGTCGAAGCATTTCCTTGACGGCGATTCACCAGTTGCGCTGTAACAACCTGGTGGAGAACCGCCACATTGGGGGTAACTCCGAACACCCGCTCGCTCAGCTCGAGCTTTTCTACGGCCTCTCCGGCCATGTTATATACTGTAGTCGAAGGCATTTCGGTTACCTCTTCACATGCTTCTTAATCATGAGCAATCCTCCATTGGCTCCGGGTATGGAACCCTTTACCACAAGCAGGTTGCGCTCAGGATCAGCTTGAATCACTTGCAGTTTCTTCACCGTCACACGTTCATTGCCCATGTGACCTGCCATACGAGTGCCTTTCAGCACACGTCCAGGAGTAGTCCCAGATCCAATCGAGCCAGGCGCACGTGTGCGATCTGACTGACCATGCGTCTTAGGTCCTCCGCGGAATCCATGACGTTTGACACCACCCTGGAAACCTTTACCCTTGGAGGTACCAACGATATCAACCGATTCGCCAGCTACGAAGAGACTTGCATCAAATTTTGAACCGAGCTCCAGATTCTCCGGGGTAGCGCCTTCTTGCAACGTCACTTCGCGCAATACTCTAAAAGGGCCGAGTTCTGGTCCAGGACGACGCTGCCGATTTTGCTGCACCTTGAGTAGCTTCTCGATTTGTTTGTCTTTTTTACTTTCCGCAGAAGCTGTTTCCGTTTGTTCTTTCTCCTCAGCCTCTTCACCTGTGACCTTTTTTCCTCGCTGTTGTTGTTGGTAGGTCTGCAAGCGCTTACGCTGAGCTTTTAGCAAAGGGAGACTATGTCCAAGATGCCCTAATTTCGGGCGCGTCGCGCTCTTTAGTCTCGCCTGCTCAAATCCAATCTGGACAGCCTCATAGCCATCACGGGCAGTAGTCTTAATTTGTGTTATAACACATGGTCCAGCCTCGATCACTGTGACCGGGATAGCTGTTCCATTCTCCACAAATACCTGGGTCATGCCGACTTTTCTGCCCAACAATCCACTGAGCATATCCTATCCTCTCTTCCTTGCTGTAGGATGTCTCGCTGATCTTGCCTGTGTGCTCTTCTCTCAAGGTACATAAACTGATAGCTTATCCCTTGTGCGACACACCTTCTCTACAGCTTGATTTCGATGTCCACGCCTGCGGGCAGATTCAATCGTGTCAGGGCCTCAACTGTTTTGTTGGTCGGCTCAATAATATCTATCAGGCGTTTATGTGTGCGAATCTCAAATTGCTCGCGCGCATCTTTATCAATAAAAGGTGAACGCATAACGGTAAACTTACCGATCTCTGTAGGTAGAGGCACTGGTCCTGAGACCCGAGCACCCGTCTGTTGTGCCGTATCGACAATCTGCATCGCTGATTGATCGAGAATGCGGTGATCGTATGCCTTCAGGCGAATGCGAATTCGCTGTTTTGTTCCTGCAGCCATTTCTCTCTCTCCTATGTAGGAACTCTGACATCAGCATGGGTGTCAGGCCTACATAGGTATCCCATTTTTTATGGGATACCCTCACACTATGTTATTTCTCGACCTTGACACAGATGCCAGCGCCCACGGTGCGGCCCCCCTCGCGGATGGCAAAATGCACCCCCTCTTCCATCGCAATCGG
>JBKPBA010000098.1:0-5161 GCA_046726675.1 Chloroflexota bacterium | reverse complement strand
ACGCTGAACTGACGATGAGTGCTTTGAAGAGGTCGAGAGGCTTTGGTCGGAGCAGGACTTGAAAGCCGAGATAGGCAGAACCAATCAAGAGAAGAGGAGCCGCTGACACAGGGATATGAGGCAGGCCGGTCAAGAACACATCACGCGTCAAAAGGATGACACCTGCAGCGAGAGCCAGCACAACAACGACCCAGGTGAGCAGGGAGAACAGCGAGTGTACGAAGGAGAGAGAGTGATCTGTTGCCTGACGGGATGCAGGGGAAGACAGGGACGTGATACGTTTATTCGATTGCTTGATCATGCGTCTGTCAGTAGTGAGCCTTCCACCTTCCTTCATTGCAAGGAAGAAATGCCGTCCATCCTTTCATGGTATTCGTTTTTCTCACATCCCTATTATAGCAGTTGGAAGAGACATTCGCTCAGAAGGGGAAGCATCTTTTGGGGTGAGATCCTGACGTAGCAACCACCGGTTTAGGGCGCAGAGGGTCGAGTAGTGTCTCTCCCGCGGCGCGCGACTATGATGTCCATCGGCATCGAGAACGGTTTGGATTGCAGATGCCGAAACGGAAGCCAGGTCTGCCGGGACCGCCTGTACAACATGCATGAGATCGTGGGAGTATGACTGGATGGTATTGGCTGGGGCTGAACGAGTAGGTAAGCTGGCAAGGAACAGTTCTACAAGGTGTGAGGTAAAGTCAATGACCCTACGGCTGAAGCCGGGGGACTCCAAAAATGGAGGTTCTCGTTGAGGGCAGGGCGGGCGCATCACCCTATCTTTTAAGGAGGGGTAAGCCCGCCCCGACGACTCCTCCATAAAGATAGAACACCTGTTATAATTGGTGTATGGATGCGCAGCACACCAAACATGTCACCTACAAGCTCGGCTACCACTATGTCTGGTGCCCAAAATACCGCAAAAAGATTCTCGTTGGCAAGATCACTACGTTCGTCGAACAAGAGATTCGCCGCATCTGTGCTAACCATGCCTGGACCATTGGAGCGGTGAACATCCAGCCCGATCATGTGCATCTCATGCTCTCGGCATCTCCATGCGTTCCTCCTGCTGATATTGCTCATCAATTAAAGGGTGCTACCGCTCGCTCTGTTTTTCAACGTTTCCCCGACATCAAAAGTCAACTCTGGGGTGGCGCTTAGTGGTCTCGCTCGTATTACGTTGGCAGTATTGGAGATATGAGCATCGATGTGGTTTTGAAATATATCGAATTGGGACAGGATTAAAAGATGAAAAGGTTTTGTGCCAGAATTACTGCTTTTCCTCTTCATCAGGCTTGCCTGTCTATCTTTGATCGAGAAATGCTTGATAAGCTTCTTTGCTAAGGATACATGCGCGGCCCGATTAAGGCTGAAAGCCCACAGGAGCGCGAGGAACGCCTGAGCCATCTCATGCTTTTACCGGAAGATGCTCCCTGCATCGGAATAGTTTTGTAGTGCATTGTCCCGAAGGACGCAGGGATGGGAACCCCTCTCGTCCCTCTCTCAAAAAGAGTCGTAGCATGAGCATCAAAGCCTACAAGTATCGCATCGAAGCCAACAAGGCCACCACTGAGAAATTACAGTGGGTGCTTGATCGTGCTAGAGAACTCTACAATGCTGCGCTCTGTGAACGCCGCGATGCCTATGACGTGCATGTCAAGCGGCATCCTGGCTACTATGACGACGAGACACGTAAACGACTCACCCACGAACTCACTGTCGATTACTACGGACAAAAGCGCGATTTAGTCGAGATCAAGGATGAACTTCGACCAGACTATGCTGACATTGCTTCTCATGTGCTCCAAGATGTCATCATGCGGGTCAAACGCACCTATGACCGCTTCTTTGATCGAGTCAAAAACGGACAGAAACTAGGATACCCCCGCTTCAAGGGGCGCAATCAGTACGATTCGTTTACCTTTCCCGATCATGCTGGCTGGAAGTTCACCCAGGATGTCACGTTGGGCAGGAAGAAACACAAGGGCACGCTCCATCTCAGCAAGATCGGGCGCGTTTCGGTGATGATGCATCGTGAAATGGCAGGCAAAACGAAAACATTGACCATCAAACGGGAAGGGGAGCACTGGTATGCCATTTTCACCTGCGAAGTCGAAACGAAGCCACTTCCCGTCGCCTACGAAGATGTGGGTATCGACCTGGGCGTGACCCACTTCGCCGCGCTCTCCAATGGAGAATTCATCGATCATCCCCGCCATCTCAGGCGTGCGGAAAAAAAGCTTGCTCACCTCCAACAAGCCGTCTCTCGCAAGAAAAAGGGCAGTCATCGCAGGAAGAAGGCTGCAAAGATTCTTGCCAAGCAGCATCGCAAAGTTCGCACCCAACGGCGCGACTTCCATCACAAGGCTTCCCGCAAGCTGGTTGATCGTTATCAGGTCATCGCCTTTGAAGATTTGCAGGTCAAGAACCTGACCGCCGCACCCAAGCCTAAACAGGATGCAGCCACCGGGCAGTATCTCCCCAATGGAGCGGCAGCCAAAGCAGGTTTAACAAAAAGTATTCTGGATGCTGGATGGAGCACGTTTACAGGGATAGTGGTCGCCAAGGCTGCAAGTGCCGGGCGCATAGTTGTCTTTGTGAACCCATCCAAAACATCACAAATTTGTCCCAATTGTGGCACGATTCGCAAGAAGACCCTGGACGAACGCTGGCACTCCTGCGAGTGCGGGTGTGAACTGGATCGGGATACCGCTTCAGCGAAGGTCATTCTGGACTTGGGACGAAAACACCTTTTGGGCGGGACGCGCCCCACGTCGGCAACGGCGTAGAAGCCCCCCTTTGGAAAACGGGGGTACGTCACTTTTGATTATCGAGACTGGGACGGATGTGCCTGCTTCAGGGAGTGAAGCTTTTTTTCGCGTTGATACATTTAGCGTGAGACGCAGTGGTTCAGGCCAGTTGCCTATCAACTCTGTCAAACCACAATTGCTTCCACGTGCCTTCTCACTCATGTGAGTCTGCCCCAAACCCAAGATCCGTTCAAGGAAAAGGGCGGCTACACATCGTGCAGAGAAGGGCATGGGGAGTCTTTCGAATGGGAAGAGAAACAGGATGAGAAGCAAAGACGTTCGTGGTGTATCCAGGCTGCTACACGACCTCTCTGCTTCGATGGTGAGAATGGCCTGGTTGTTAGAGGCTCATCAGATCACCATCGGGGATCAGGCGAGACGTTTTTCGTATGAGTAGAGAGGGAAAGAGGTTGAGGGCAAGGACGAGGGCAATTACCTACCTACGTGTCTTCGTCCTCATCGTGCGTTCTAACATATGCTTGATGGAAGCAGTGAGCAATTTCGCGCTCGTGTGAGAACGAGGAGGCATTCGTACTCATCCCGCGTGCAAAAGCAACCCAAGACCCACACCAGCTAACGTTCCAAGCGTTACGATCACGAGAAATTCAAGACCAGCCCGTACAGGACCTTGACGCGTATAGCGGGCTTTGATTACTCCAAGCGTCAGAGCAGTGAGCGCAGTGAGCCCATAGGCCCACCATTTCGCTTGTGGTAAGGAGAGCAGCAACGGTAACGTCGGGATAAGACCGCCAAGCACGAAGGAGAGCCCAACCTGCATCCCCTCCAACCACGGGTTGATCTGCGTGTCTTCGACAACTCCCAACTCGTCATGCACCATGGCCCGGTGCCAGCGTTCCCGGTCAGCCGTCAGATGTCCAACTACCCGGTCGAGCAAGGGACCGCTCAAGCCCTTGTCCCGATAGATGGCACGCAATTCTGCCCGTTCCTCTTCCGGTTCATGCTCAATTTCATAGCGCTCGGTAGCGATGCGCTGATCCAGAATCTGTTTGGCGGTCCGTGCCGAAAGATAGCCTCCAAGGGCCATAGAGACCCCTCCGGCCAGCACTTCACCCAGCACGACCAGCAGTAACCGTGCGGGTGCAATCTCACTCACGGCCATGATGAACACCAGGGTAGTGACCAGACCATCATTGAGTCCAAAGATAATCTCGCGCAGCCAATCACCCCGATGTGGGTGCTGTTCATTGATCTCCGCCTCACCTCTTTCTTCCGCTGTATTTTTCCGGTGAAACAAACGTCTCCTCCCTTTTCTTAACAATCTTTCGTACACTCAGTAATGGGAGACATAGCATACTGGTTCGGTGATTGTTCCCCTCCTATCTCTCACTTGTTCTCAGCCGACGCAGTTGATGGAGACGCCTGGTTAGAAGTCTCAACCTCCTCGCGCATCTGTTCTGGAGACGTTCCAGGCTTCTCCTGCGCCGCTGCAATAGCCTCGTGCGCCACTACCTGAAACAGTTTCACGTTTACGGACGGTGGGACTTCAACCCGCGTGCCTTGCCCTGCGATAGGTGTATAGCGGATCCCATCGCCAAAGGCTGCACTGACCGCTGCACGTACCTGTTGAATGGCACTATCACAGACGACAACGCTCTGTTCGTTTTCAAACGTACACATTGGTTCCTCCTTTTTTGTGGTCTCTCTCATGTTTGCCCACCACATGCCTGTCACTCATTTCGTTCCTTGACCCCGATCAGCCGCGCCGAGTTGGCGATCACCGGAATGGATGACAGCTCATGCAGGAGTGCGCCTGTCACTGGCGCGAGAATGCCTGGAATGGCAAGCCCTACCGCAATCGCCAGTACACTCAGAGAGAAAATCAGGTTCTGCTTGATGGCCCGCATCGCTTGTCGGGAGAGACTCAGCAGGTGAGGAAGCTTTGTCAGGTCATCAGACAAGAGCGCGATCTCCGCAGTTTCAATGGCAACGTCAGTGCCACCCAACCCCATGGCCACACCAACATTGGCTGTCGCAAGAGCAGGCCCATCGTTCACACCGTCACCCACAAAGGCGACACTCCACCCCTGGGCCTGGAGTTGCTTGACGATCTCCACCTTCTGCGCGGGGAGTACTTCCGCATGCACCTCGCTGATGCCCAGCTCTCCAGCAATTCGCTGGGCCGTCACGGTGTTATCACCGGTCACGAGGACCGTGCGGATGCCGAGTTTCTTGAGGCGTGTGATCACCTGACTCGCCTCTGGCCGCAAGGTATCCTCCAGCACAAGCATGCCAACGACCTGGCTGTTGTGTGCGACCAGGATGACGGTGCGTCCAACGGCTGCCAGATTCCTCGCGCGGGCCAGCGTTTGTGGATCGACGGTGATGCCCTGCTCAGA
>JBKPBA010000097.1:0-7813 GCA_046726675.1 Chloroflexota bacterium | reverse complement strand
CGCGGCCGCCGCCGCTCCGCCATCCATGACAGCTTTGAGACCCCAGATTTTGAGCAGGTCGTCGCCGAAGCCGCTACGCACTCCCAGGCTCTGGATATCGGCGATTTGTTCGGCAACCGTACCTTGTGGAATCAAATGCATGGGCCTGCAACGCACGGTAAGTCCGCCGCGCTCCCGAAGCTCCTGGTAGACCAGCATCTGGTCGCGCGAGACGATCGGGTCGCGCACCGTACCGATACCATGCGCATTGTATATCTGGCAGGCCTGCTGGAGGTTTTGTACCAGTTGCTCAAAGGACTGCGGTGGGATCAGGCGTTCGACAAGACTCCAGGCAGGCGCTTCCAGCAGCTCCCCGGTGAGAGTACCGTCGGGGAAGTGTTTGATGATGCCTCCCGGTGGGTCTGGCGTCTCGCGAGTGATACCAGCCATGTGCAGTGCCAGGGAATTGGCAACGCCCACATGCCCACCGCGCTTGACCCAAATAGGATGGTCTTGAGAAGCCTGATCAAGCTCTGGAGCGGTCGGTAGTCGTCCCTCGGCAAGGTTGGACTCGTGCCAGGCATTGGAGGTGCGAATCCACTGGCCGACTGGGGTTTGCGCTGCTCGTTGCCGGATCAGTTCAACCACGTCGGCGATGCTGTGGGCCTGGTCAACCTGCACCAGGCTGATATCCTCGGCACCCAGGATGAAGTGGTTGTGCGTATCATCGAAGGCTGGCAAGATCGTCAAATCTGGGTCGTCAATCACCCTGGTTTCCGCACTCATCAGTCCATCGAGGCCATGCGGGTCCTCTGAGACGGCGACGATCCACTCATCGCGGAGAGCAATGGCGCGGTAGATGCTGCGGCCGGCAGCCATCGAATAAATGGCTCTTGCACGAATGACCTGGTCTGCCAGGTGTGCTATGGTGCTGGCTTCATGCGGAGAAACAGTTTGGCTCATGTGAGTCCTCCTTGAATTGAGACCTCTGCTGGTCTCCTGTTTTGTTGACGATACAATTGCCTCATGTGTTTTTCCTCTCTTCTGATAAGTCAACACGTAACTTAATCATAGAGAAGCGCTGGCTGAACGCCTTCAAGAGGCCCATCGGCTGTGCCATAGCCGTTGCATGATATTTCATACCATCTACTATAACTGTAGGCGGCGGAGAAGTCATGACTCGAAAGAGTATCTTATTGACACGTGATAGAGCGTTTGCCAACTACGGGTCAATTGGGCGGGTTACTAAACATTGGCAATAATACTGTTTGGTAACCAAGCCGGACTTGCTCTAACGGGATGAGGGTGCCGCCCTCCTCTCTTCTCCCTGAAAGGGAGTGGGTCAGCGACCTGGCATATGATGCGTGAGCGGGAGTGAGATGACTCATACCTATGGCCTGCACAATTCCTCTTGTGGGTCATGACGGAACGCGAGCACCTACCCTATACTTTTCTTAGCAAACGGGGCCATGCCATGGTGAGCGCTGTTACTCACTTGGAGAAGGCCACTTTTGGTGAGATGTATCTGGAATACTCGGCACTAATCCAGCCCTGCAACGAAGCTGGCGCTTCTACCTTCAGTCAGCAGGGCTGAAAGGAAAAGGAGAAAAAGATGACGCAACAGGAAGACGTCGTAATTATCGGTGGCGGGCAAGCAGGGCTTGCTCTGAGCTACTACCTCACTCAGCAGGGGAGAACACACGTGGTGCTCGAACGTGGCCGCGTTGCAGAGACCTGGCGGAGCCAGCGCTGGGATTCGTTCACACTGGTGACGCCCAACTGGATGACGCAGCTTCCGGGCTTTCCCTATCAAGGAGAAGACCCCGATGGCTTCCTTCCTCATGACGAAATCGTGTTCACCCTGGAACACTACGCATAGTCTTTTCACGCCCCGCTGCGTTGTGGCGTTCAGGCTACATCAGTCCGGCTACAACCAGAAAGGAATAACTACCTGGTAGAGACGAGCGGCGGGTCCTTCGAAGTAGCCAATGTGGTGCTGGCGACTGGCGGATTCCCACGTCCAAAACTCCCGAAGGCGAGTGCTGCCATACCCGTCAACCTCATGCAACTGCACTCCAGCCAGTACCGCAGGCCCGGGCGGCTTCCCTCCGGTGCAGTCCTCGTTGTCGGCTCGGGGCAATCCGGCAGCCAGATCGCCGAGGAACTCCACCAGAGTGGGCGGCAGGTCTACCTTTGCGTTTCCAAGTGTGGGAGGTCACCCCGGCGCTACCGGGGGATGGATGTGATGTGGTGGGTCAACCAGATGGGGGGATACGATCGCACGGTCGATTCACTTCCCTCTCCGGAGGCCAGGTTCGCTTGCCACCCGGATCTCTCCGGCAAAGGGGGAGGCCACGAGATCAACCTCCGGCAACTGGCGAGCGAGGGCGTCGTCCTCCTGGGTCGTCTCCAGGCTATTCAGGGAAGTCGTGCGGTGATGGCTCCCGACCTGGAGGAAAACCTGGGCAGGGCTGATGCCCAGGCGACACAACTCATGCAGGCAATTGACAACTTCGTACTGCGGACAGGCATGGACGTGCCTGCCGACAGTAGGGTCGAAGATGCTTTGCCAGTCTGGGTACCACCGGCAGAACCGATTCTGGAAGTAGACTTGTATGCAGCCGGCATCAGCACGGTCATCTGGGCCACAGGCTTCCAGCTCGACTTCGGGTGGGTGCAAGTGCCAATCTTTGACGAGGCGGGCTCTCCTCTCCACCAGCGCGGAATCACGTCTTCTCCTGGACTGTACTTCCTGGGATTACCCTGGCTCTACAAGGAGAAATCGGCCCTGTTATTCGGTATCGGGGAAGATGCTGCTTATCTCGCATCCGCCATTGCGGCCAGAGCATAGTACGATAGGTGGACTGCAATGGAGTGATCCAAATGCGGAACCTACATCGAAAGGGGTAAGGACCTTTTGCACCACAATTCCCCGAATGAGGCATGACATGATTTCCGCTCACGGGTATACTGCCGTGCATGTACTGAGTATCAAACAGTTATGACAAGAAAGGAACTCTCGATACAATGTCAAAAGTACTTTTTTTCAGTATCCCCTTGCAGGGTCATACCAATCCCTCGCTACCACTGGTGAAAGAACTGATACGGCGAGGCGAGGAGGTAGCATACTATTCTCTTGAGCCATTGCATTCAGCGATTGAGGATACCGGAGCAACTTTTCGCAGCTATGGAGCGAGTTACGAGCCCCTTCCGCCGCCTGACAACGCCTTCGACGGCATGAGCCGCGTCATTATTCGCCGCAGCCCAAAGATTCTGGCACAACTGCTGCCGGAAGTCAGGGACTTCCAGCCAGATTATATCCTCCACGATGCCCTGGCCTTGTGGGGAAACCAATTTGGACAGATTTTAGGGGTTCCGACGGTCTGTTCAACGACCACGTTTGTGCTGGGAACACGCATGTGGCTCAGCGCGCCCTCGATGCTCCCAGAATTGCTTAAAGAGCGGTGGAGCGCGCGAAAACAGGTGTCCCTCGCCCGAAACGTTGCCCGGCAACTGCAGGCGACGTACCACGTCAAGAAGCCCTCCATCTACGAGGTGAACGTGAATTTTGGCGATTTGACCCTGGTCTACACGTCAAAATTCTTTCACCCGTTCTCCAATACCTTCGACAGTAGCGTCAAATTTGTCGGGCCATCGATCCTTCCGCGCCCTGAGGCACCAGCCTTTCCTTTCGATCAGTTGACGGGGAGTCCACTCATCTATGTCTCCCTGGGAACCCTTTTCACGAATCACTTGCCGTTCTTTCGCGCCTGTGTGGAAGCATTTGCTGAGAGCAGGTACCAGGTGGTGATGTCGCTCGGAAGCAATGTTTCTCTCAAGGACCTGGGGCCTATCCCCGCCAATTTCATCGTGCAAGCATCCGTCCCCCAACTGGAAATCCTCCAGCGCGCCAGGCTTTTCATCACGCATGGCGGCATGAACAGTGCGAGCGAGGGCATGTATTACGGCGTCCCGCTACTTGTCATTCCGCAGGCGCAGGATCAATTCTATGTCGCCAAACGTGTGACCAAATTGAAAGCCGGGGACATGCTGTTCATGAAGGAGGTCAATGCCGAGCGCTTGCGCCAGAAGGCCGGAACAATCCTTGCCAACTCGGTGTACGCTCAGAACAGCGCGAAGATTGGAGGCACTTTCCACGCAGCAGGGGGATATATGCGTGCCGCCGATGAGATCGTGGCCTTCAAGCAGAGCCTGGGCATCTCGCAAGCTCAAAGAGGTCACGAGTCGCTCACTGTGTAAGGAAATGCAGGCACATGCATATACTGCTGTACACATCTCCCCACAGCGTGCAATCCAGAACGGGTGAAGCTGGGGCAAGCGGCGCTGGATGTGAAAATCTGACCGTGAGCGAGCAGTGGGCACGATCAACCGCCGTGGTTTCTCCTCAGGAGGACGACAACGGGCGGGTGTTGGTCCCCGGAGGCGCAAAACCATCGCCGGTTCGATGGCGATGGTTTAAACTCTTCATTGTCGTCGTGGGAACCTTTATGGCGATGCTCGATGCGTTCGTGGTCAATGTGGCCATACCCTCAATCAGCAGAGGACTGCGAACTAGTTTGAGTGAAGTCGAGCTGGTCATTGCCAGTTACATCCTGGTCTACGCGGTCCTCCTCGTCACTGGGGGGAGACTGGGTGATAGATTCGGACACAAGCGCATGTTTCTGCTGGGTGTTGCTGGTTTCACGCTTGCCTCCATTGGCTGCGCCCTGGCCCCCTCGGTGCTCTGGCTGATCGGGGCTCGCGTGCTACAAGGGGCGAGCGCTGCGCTGCTCTACCCACAGGCGCGCTCGATCCTTCAGGTCACCTTCTCCGGGCGTGAGCGCGCTGTTGCTCTCGGCATTTACGGAAGCGCTCTCCCCGTGGCGGCGGTGATGGGTCAGGTGGGAGGCGGGTTGCTGCTGCAAGCTAATATCCTCGGTCTCACCTGGCGGCCAGTGTTTCTCATCAATGTTCCCATCGGCATCCTGACGTTGGTGGCAGCTGCTCTCTTCCTCGAACGGCAGCGCACTGCTGCGAGCGTTCGACTTGATGGAGCAGGCATAGCTCTTGTTACGGTAGCGCTACTGTTTCTTGTGTTGCCACTGGTGAGCGGGCGTGATGCTGGCTGGCCCTGGTGGATGCTCCTCATGCTGGCTGTCTCACTACCTGCGCTGGCCCTGTTTGCTCTGTTTGAGCAGCGACTATCGAAACGAGGGGGGTCTCCACTGGTGAAGCTTGCACTCTTCAAGCAGCGCACCTTCATGGTGGGCAATCTCATCGCCCTGGCGTTCTTTAGCTGCAATGCTGGTATGGCGTTCGTTTTCACCATATTCCTCCAGGTCGGACTTGGCTTTTCCCCTCTGCAAGCTGGCCTTGTCTTTGTGCCGAGCGCTATCGGTACCTTCGTGGCTGCACTCCTGGGGCCGCGCTTGATCCCGAAGCTGGGCCGCTCTATTCTGATTCTCGACTGCTTCGCCCAGGGATTTGGTCTCCTCGTCATGCTTGTGATTGTCCTCTACTCCGGGACTAGCTTGTCCGGTCTGACACTCGCTCCCGACTTCTTCATCATGGGTGCCGGGTCGGGCCTGGGAGTGGCACCTCTGGTGGGGACGATCACCAGCAGGGTACTTAGTCAAGATGCGGGAACAGCTTCCGGAGTGGTCAGCACCATCATGCAGGTCAGCAATGTCCTGGGAGTGGCGGTAGTGGGGCTGATCTTCTTTAGTATCCTAAACGTGCAGCCGATGAGCGAATCTCAGCCAATGCGGTACGTGTTGGCGCTCGGTTGGACACTGCCGTTTCTCGGGGTGCTCGCCTTCATCTCTGGTTCGCTGGTGGGATTGCTGCCCCGCACAAAAATAAGAAAGAGGTAAATATGATACATCTCAAAATTCATGATGCGATCGAATTGAGTATCGCCAAGATGCTGCGTAACGGGGTGCCACAGCAGGAAGCTGAAATTGCAGCCCCGATCTACCTGGAAGCGGAGTTGTGGGGCAAGCACGAACACGGCTTTCGCTATCTCGAAACCTGTCTTGTGGAGTATCGATCAGGGACTGAGCGGCGCCGAGCAGTGACCATCCAACGTGAGACTCCCGTCCGGGCACTCGTCGACGGCGGCTTTCATTTTTCCTGCTTCGTCCACCACACGGCGATGCAGCTAGCCATCGACAAGGCCAAGACAAATGATTTGGCGCTGGTCGGGGTGCGCAATGGCGGAGTCAGCGGGCTGTTGGGCTACTACAGTCAGATGGCCACGGAGGCAGGACTCATCGGCATCGGGATCAACTCCGCCCTGTCGGTGGTCGTGCCTCCCGGGGGGGTGACTCCCCTGCTGAGCACGAATCCGCTCACGATCGGTATTCCCCGTCCAGGCCAGGCCCCGCTCATTCTGGATATGGCGACCAGTGCGGGCACGTTTAGTCAGGTCATGATGGCACAACGCGATCACACCCCACTTCCAGCAGGCGTCGCGGTCGACCCGCAGGGCCACCCCCCTATCGATCCCTTCAAGGCCGTCGATGAAGCCAATCGGCCACATCTCTTGCCTTTCGGAGGGTACAAAGGCTTTGGGATCGAACTCATGATCGAGCTGTTATGCGATGCCTGTCTCGGCACGCCCAGCGGGAAGAGCAAGCTCAGGGCAGGTCTGGACCCAATCGTCGATAACGGACTGTACCTGGCCTTTCTACCCGATCTGTTTGTCGAGCGTGCCGTCTTTGATGCCCAGGTCAGCCAACTGATCGCTGATCTGCATGACAGCAGCAAGGGTGCAGGCAGTAGCGAGGTGCGCCTCCCCGGTGAAGAGAGTCAGCAGCGGAAGGCAGCACTCCTCAGGACCGGCACCATCGAGATTGAGGAGCTCTTATATGAGTTCTTACTAGCCCCGTGAGCAAGCAATGCTCACGGGAACACTGCTGCCAGCCGGAAGGGCTCTCCTTCCGGGAGAGCGGCAGCGAAAGCAGCGCTGCGACCAGGGTGTTTGGTAACCAGAGAGGTGTTTGGTAACTTTGCCCAACACAGCAAAATCACTCCTTACATCCCACTTTTACCGCATGGCACCGTTCAGGTATGACTGTATACTTGCGATGAAAGGGACAGAGGCATGGATACGTTGCTGTGAGGCGGCTGGGTTGTTCGGCACATCTCATGACCTCTGCCAGGTGCAGATATGCCAAGACCATTCAGCCGCAGTGTTCACTGGGATTCACAAACAGGGCGCTATCAGCTCTACGAGCAGAAGGGAAGCACCATCAAGACCGCTGACCTGGACTTCCAGAACGATGTCTGGCAGGAGTGGTTAGAGCAGGTATCCTCCTTCGCCTTCCAAAGCAAGGATGGGCATCATTTCACAGCACGCAAAGAGGCCAGAGGACGTGGAGAAGGCTATTGGATTGCTTACCGCAAGGTCAGCGGCAAACTCACCCATAAATACCTTGGTCGACCGGTCGATGTTACACTATCGCGCCTGGAAGAGGTCGCTGCCGCCCTGATGGGACAGGAGATCCAGGCCGCACCCTCCGAGCCCACACATAACCAACGTCAGAAATCGCTGCAGGAGCCCCTTGCAGATCAACTCCTCTCAACGAAATTCTTCATACCTCTCTCATCGCATGCGCTTGTTCCACGCCCTCGCCTCTCTGCTCTGTTGGACGAGGGGCTCCAGCGTTCCCTCACCGTCGTCTCAGCTCCGGCAGGCTTTGGCAAAACCACCCTACTCTCGGCATGGGCAGAAGCACTACCCAAAGAGGCTGCACAGGTGGCCTGGGTATCCCTCGATGAGCAAGACAATGACCCGGTGCGCTTCTGGACCTATGTACTAACAGCGTTGGAT
>JBKPBA010000096.1:0-6934 GCA_046726675.1 Chloroflexota bacterium | reverse complement strand
CTCCAAATGTGAGACTGCCTGATTAATTTTTTATCATTCCGTTCGTTCACTAAAAGCATAGGCTGTTGATATCACAGCCAAATCACAGTGAGGATAGATAATGTCACCAAAATATCACAAACTCCGGTAGCGCCAGGTTTTCCACGAAAGTGGCGCGAAATCCCGGCAGCGTGTTGAAACATGCAGTTGTTACAAGATCGTGAGACAGTCTCGCTTTGTCGTGAGGCAATTGTGAGATGAAAGTACGATACTCCATGAAGAAGGGATCGAGGCCGAGGTCGTTCAAGTGCGCCTGGCGATTTTTGAGGACGCGCAAAGAGGCACCTCTATGAGACGGCTTAAGAACGGCAGAGCCGAGGATTCTGAACTTGTATGCGTGTCCGTTTATGCGTTTTGACTAGTTGGAGGTACACATGCAGATACCGAACTATGTTACCAATACCAAGCTGCGTGCTTGGGTCGAAGAGATGGATGCCTTGTGCAAACCCGACCGAGTCCACTGGTGCAACGGCTCACAGGAGGAGTACGATCGCCTGTGTGAGCAGATGGTCGCGTCGGGTACCTTCATCCGGCTCAACCCAGAGAAACGCCCCAATAGCTTCCTGGCCCGCTCCGACCCGAGCGACGTCGCCCGCGTCGAAGACCGCACCTTCATCTGCTCCCTGAGCAAGACCGAAGCCGGGCCAACCAACAACTGGCTTCCCCCCAAGGAGATGAAGGAGACCCTGGGTGACCTGTTCGACGGCTGCATGCGCGGGCGAACGATGTACGTGATTCCTTTCAGCATGGGGCCGCTCAACTCGCCGATCGCGCATCTCGGCGTCCAGCTCACCGACTCGCCCTATGTTACGGTGAGTATGCGGATTATGACCCGTATGGGCCGTCGCGTGTACGACCTTCTGGGAGAAAGCGATGACTTCATCCCGTGCATGCACTCCGTCGGTATGCCGCTGGAACCCGGCCAGCAAGACGTCCCGTGGCCGTGTAACAAAGAGACCAAATACATTGTGCATTTCCCTGAGGAGCGCGCGATCTGGTCCTACGGCTCAGGCTATGGTGGCAATGCTCTACTGGGTAAGAAGTGCTTCGCACTGCGCATCGCCTCAGTGCTCGCACGTGACGAGGGCTGGCTGGCCGAGCACATGCTCATCCTGGGCGTCGAGAATCCCCAGGGAGAGAAGACCTACGTCGCTGCCGCCTTCCCAAGTGCCTGCGGCAAGACCAACTTCGCCATGCTCGTCCCACCCACGGCGTTCCAGGAGGAGGGCTGGAAGGTGACGACCGTTGGTGATGACATCGCCTGGATCAAAGCAGGGCTGGACAGCCAGCTCAGAGCGATTAACCCCGAAGCAGGCTTCTTCGGCGTCGCGCCCGGCACCAATGTGCAGTCCAACCCGAACGCGATGGCCTCGATCAGCGCCAACACCATCTTCACCAACGTCGCGCTAACCGACGACGGCGCCGTGTGGTGGGAGGGCATGACCAGCACCCCACCCGCGCACCTGATCGATTGGACCGGTCAGGACTGGACGCCCGACTGCGGGCGTAAGGCCGCGCATCCGAACTCGCGCTTCACCGCGCCGCTCAGCCAGTGCCCGGTCATCGACCCGGCGGCTAACGACCCGCAGGGCGTCCCGATCTCGGCGTTCGTCTTCGGCGGCCGGCGCTCGGACGGAGTGCCGCTGGTCTACCAGGCATTCAACTGGATCTATGGTGTGTACGCCGCTGCCACCATGGGCTCGGAGATGACCGCCGCTGCCGCCGGCACGCTTGGCGAGGTGCGCCGCGACCCCTTCGCGATGCTGCCGTTCGCCGGCTACCACATGGCCGACTACTTCAACCACTGGCTCAACTTCGGGCGGAAGCAGCCGAACCCGCCGCGTATCTTCTGTGTGAACTGGTTCCGGCGCGACGCGCAAGGCAAGTTCCTGTGGCCGGGCTACGGCGAGAACATGCGCATCCTGAAGTGGATCGTCGAGCGTGCGAATGGTCGTTCGGTCAGCATCGAGAGCCCCATCGGCTTGATGCCGCGCTACGAGGACCTGGACTGGCGCGGGCTGGAGGGCTTCACGCGTAAGCAGTTCTACGAGCTGATGTCGGTTGACCGCGACGTCTGGCAGCAGGAACTGCTCTCACACGAGGAGCTGTTTGCGAAGCTATACGACCGGCTGCCCAAGGAGTTGCTGTTCATTCGCGAGCTGATCCTCTCTAGCCTCTGGCGCTCCGAGGAGCACTGGTGCCTGTTGCCAGTATGAGGCCTTTGGGGAACAACGGATCGGTGCGATCCATTGTTCCCTGGATATCCCAAATAGCGGCCTGGGTCGACAGGTATGCTACTTGTGATACTCACCGCTGTGTACGAAATGTGACACAAATTGTTACCTTTGTGACTAGTCTGTGATACCTCTACGGTATCCTTCCATAAAGAGGCTGGCGAGATTGCTCTGCTTGAGACCGAACGCGTACTGTCGCGGAACGAAGCCTGATATAGTAAAAAGACGAACTAGAAACCCTGGAGGGAAACATGCAACGAACATGGGTCACAATAGATGGCAATGAGGCAGTAGCCAATATCGCACATGCTCTCAGTGAGGTCATTGCCATTTATCCTATCACGCCCTCGACACCGATGGGCGAACTCTCTGATGCCTGGTCGGCAGAGGGACGAACCAACCTGTGGGGAACTGTCCCACATGTGATCGAGATGCAATCGGAGGCTGGTGCGGCTGGAGCCATTCACGGCTCATTACAGACAGGCGCTCTCGCTACCACCTTTACGGCGTCGCAGGGACTGCTCCTGATGATTCCCAACATGTATAAGATTGCTGGCGAATTAACACCCACCGTCTTTCATGTAGCGGCACGTTCGCTCGCTACACAAGGACTTTCTATCTTTGGTGACCATGCGGATGTCATGGCGATACGCGCAACTGGCTATGCCATGCTCGCTTCCAATTCAGTGCTGGAAGCACAGGACCTGGCGCTCATCGCACATGCTTCTACATTGAAGGTGCGTGTTCCTTTTCTGCATTTCTTTGATGGATTTCGCACTTCCCACGAAGTCGATAAAATCGAACAGCTGACGCGTGAAGATATACGAGCCATGATCGATGACTCGCTCGTGCAAGCGCATCGGCAACGAGCGCTCTCACCTGATCATCCTTTCATTCGCGGTACCTCCCAGAACCCCGACGTCTACTTTCAATCCCGAGAGACGGTCAACCGCTTTTATGCGGCTTGTCCCACCATCGTACAGGAGGCCATGGATACGTTTGCCTCACTGACCGGACGGCAGTACCACTTGTTTGACTATGTGGGCGCAGCGGATGCAGAGCGCGTGATCGTCGTCATGGGCTCTGGTGCCGAGACAGTCGAGTCAACAGTTAAGCACCTGCATGCACAGGGTGAGAGAGTAGGAGTGATCAAAGTCCGCCTGTTCCGTCCATTCTCGGTTGAGCATTTCTTGCACGTGGTACCACAGACGGTCAAGGTCATCGCGGTCCTGGACCGGACAAAGGAACCAGGCAGTACCGGTGAGCCACTCTACCTGGATGTGGTGGAAGCCATCAGCGAAGCACAGGCCAATGGGACGGCTCTCGCTCCACGCATCATCGGTGGCCGCTATGGCCTTGGCTCCAAGGAGTTTACTCCGGGCATGACCAAAGCCATCTTCGATGAACTAAGCCAGGCCGAACCGCACAATCACTTTACGATCGGCATCAACGATGATGTGACCCAGACCAGCTTAGCGTACGACCCGACCTTTCCTATCGAGAGCAAAGGCCTCGTCCAGTGTGTCTTCTGGGGCCTGGGTTCTGATGGCACAGTGGGTGCCAACAAGAACTCGATCAAGATCATCGGGGAGGAGACCGGCAACTACGCGCAAGGCTACTTCGTCTATGACTCGAAGAAATCCGGCTCGGTCACCATCTCGCACCTGCGCTTCGGGCCGCAGGTCATCTCAGCACCGTATCTGATTGGTGAAAATCAAGCAGACTTTGTGGCCTGTCACCAGTTCACGCTCATGGAGCGGTTCGACGTCCTCAAGTACGCGAAGCCGGGCGGTGTCTTCCTGCTTGACAGCATCTATGGCCCCCAAACCGTCTGGCAGCATCTGCCCCAGGAGGTGCAGCAGGCCGTCACGGACAAACAGCTGCGCCTGTTTGTGATCAACGCGCACCAGGTTGCCAATAGCGTCGGCTTGAAAGGGCGCATCAACTCAGTCATGCAGACCTGTTTCTTCGCGATCAGCGGTATCCTGCCACGCGAGGAAGCGATTGCACACATTAAACAGAGCATCAAAAAGACCTACGGCAAGCGTGGAGAGGCGGTGGTGCAAAAGAACTTCCAGGCCGTCGATGAGACGCTGGCTCATCTGCATGAAGTGCAGGTTCCCGTAGAGGCGGCCATCCCTGCTCTCGTGGGCGCTGAAGCCGCACCTTCCCAGCCCCGCTCACCTGCGCCCATGATGCTCTTGCAACGGCGGCAGCCTGTGGCCAATGAAGCGCCCGAGTTTGTCCGTGAGGTGCTGGGCAAAATGATCGCAGGCGAGGGCGATAGCTTACCGGTCAGTGCACTGCCCTGTGATGGCACCTACCCGTCTGCAACGGCCCAGTGGGAGAAACGCAACATCGCCATAGAGATCCCCGTCTGGGACCCGGATATCTGTATCCAATGCGGCAAGTGTGTCATGGTGTGTCCACACGCTGTCATCCGTGAGAAGGTGTTTGACGCCAGCAAACTCGAAGGAGCGCCGGAGACCTTCCTGTCGACGGACGCGCACTTTAAAGAATTTCCTGGCATGAAATACACGCTCCAGGTGTCACCAGAAGATTGTACCGGCTGTAGCCTGTGTGTGGAAGCATGTCCAGCCAAAGATAAGCGGCAAGTTGGACGCAAAGCGATTAACATGGCTCCCCAGCCGCCCATTCGCGAACGTGAGAAGGTGAACTGGGATTTCTTTCTCTCCCTGCCCGATATGGATGCCTCCAATCTCAATCTAGGCGCCATTAAAAACTCCCAGTTGCTCACACCGCTGTTCGAGTTTTCGGGTGCGTGCTCAGGTTGTGGTGAGACACCCTACATCAAGCTGGCCTCCCAACTGTTCGGGGATCGCATGCTGGTCGCCAATGCCACCGGCTGCTCGTCGATCTACGGGGGCAACTTGCCCACCACCCCCTGGACGGTCAATCGTGAGGGCTATGGGCCGGCCTGGGCGAACTCGCTGTTTGAAGACAACGCGGAGTTCGGCTTAGGCATGCGTGTCACGCTGGATAAGCAGCAGGAGTATGCCACGGAGTTACTCGCCCAATGCACCGACATCCTGGGAGAGGAACTGGTCAATGCCATCCTGAAGACGGACCAATCCACCCAGGCTGGGATCAACGCCCAACGCGAGCGCGTGGCCCTGCTCAAGCAGCGCCTGCAGCACCTGATCAGTACACAGCAAGCCGCCGCTCAAGATGGACGCCTCCAGAATCTGCTCAGCCTGGCCGATGCGCTGGTGCGCAAAAGCGTCTGGATCATCGGGGGGGATGGCTGGGCCTACGATATTGGCTATGGGGGCGTTGACCATGTGTTAGCCTCTGAGCGCAATGTCAACTTGCTGGTGCTGGATACCGAGGTGTACTCCAACACTGGGGGGCAGGCGTCCAAATCCACACCACGCGCCGCCGTGGCCAAATTTGCCGCTCGTGGCAAGGCCACGCGCAAGAAAGACCTGGGCTTGCTGGCCATGTCCTATGGCAACGTTTATGTGGCCCGGGTCGCCCTGGGCGCCAACGATCTGCAGACCTTACGGGCCTTCTTGGAAGCGGAAGCCTACGACGGGCCTGCGCTGATCATCGCCTACAGCACCTGTATCGCCCACGGCTTTGAGATGAGCAAGGGACTGGAGCAAGAAAAGCTGGCCGTGCAGGCAGGGCACTGGCCGTTGTATCGCTATAATCCGGCCCTGCTCGACGAAGGTAAGAACCCGTTCATCCTTGACTCCAAAGCACCGAACATCCCTTTGGAGCAGTACGCCTACAATGAGACACGCTACCGCATGCTGTTGCAGAGCAACGAAGAGCGTGCCGCCGCCTTACTGAAAGAGGCGCAACAAGACGTCCGTGAGCGCTGGCAGCAGTATGAACAGCTGGCGGCCTCGTTCCAGCACGAAAGCGAGAAGTAGGACTATGACACCGATTGATCTATCAACCAGCTATCTCGGTCTGCCGCTCAAAAATCCACTGGTGGCTTCAGCGTCGCCGCTCTCGAAAAAAGTCGAGACACTGCGCCGTCTGGAAGACGCTGGCGCCGCGGCTGTCGTCATGTATTCACTGTTTGAAGAGCAGATTACGCACGAAAGTCAAGAACTGAATCATTACCTGGAGCGCGGCACCTACTCCTTTGCCGAGTCACTGGACTACTTCCCCGAACTGGATACCTATAACATGGGGCCGGAGCTCTATCTTGAGCATCTACACGACGTCAAGCAGGCGCTAGATATTCCGGTGATCGGCAGCCTGAATGGTATCTCACCGGGTGGCTGGGTTGACTACGCTCACAAGATGGAGCAGGCTGGAGCCGACGCACTCGAACTGAATATCTACTCCCTGCCGACCGACCCTGATGTGAGCAGCGCAGCACTGGAGGACACCTATGTGCAGCTGGTACGAGACGTGCGAGCAACGATCAAACTGCCGATTGCGCTCAAACTCAGCCCATTCTTCACGTCACTGCCTCACGTCGCTCAACGCTTTGTAGAAGCAGGCGCGAACGGACTGGTGCTCTTCAATCGCTTTTACCAGCCAGATTTCGACCTGGAAGAGTTAGAAGTCGTCCCCAACCTGGAGTTAAGCACCTCGCACGACTTACGCCTGCCCTTGCGTTGGATTGCTATTCTCTATGGGCGTATTGCCGCCGATTTGGCGTTAACAAGCGGGGTACATAC
>JBKPBA010000095.1:0-7119 GCA_046726675.1 Chloroflexota bacterium | reverse complement strand
GTTCATCTCTGCTGTACCACTGATTTTTAAGATCGGCGAGGAGTTGCCCAAAGGTGTGCGGAACGATCGCTGGGCAAACTGGTTGCATCTTTCAAGTAGTTACCCTGATCGTCCATTAGGGCGTGAAGTGCCTTACCAGGTTACACGAACACCGATTGGGCTGGCGATGATGTACGTGGCAGGAGTGCTCTCCGGGTTGCTAGGTATTGGCAGTGGGACGCTTAAGGTGCTGGCCATGGATACTGTTATGCGTCTCCCTATGAAAGTTTCTACAACCACTAGCAATTTTATGATCGGTGTCACAGCAGCTGCCAGCGCAGGTATCTATTTTTCACGCGGTGATATTCCCCCATTGATTGCTGCTCCCGTGGCGCTGGGTGTTCTGCTAGGAGCATTTATTGGTTCACGTCTGCTCACGAGGCTAAGCAACAAGACGTTGCGGCTGATTTTTTTGCCGGTGTTGGCGGTTATCGCTTTTCAGATGGTGATGAGAGGGTTGGGAATTGCGCTGTAATGAAAAAAGCTCTCTATTTCCTATTTGCATAGTACAGATTGTCGTTTATAATAGGCGCGTGTGCAGGCGGTTGTGGAGGAAGTCGAAGGTGATTATTGCGTTAACATACATCCCTGTTATCAGAGAGGAATCTTTGCTATGAATTGTAGTGCGTGCGGAAGGCAACTTCCAGCAGGAGTAATCTACTGTCCCAACTGTGGCGCTCCTACACCAGCCTATTATGCCCCTGCGGGAACAACTCCGGACAATCCTACAGTATCGTCGTCATCATCGAACGTGCCACCACCACCATACACGAACTATGGTTCTCAGCCTTATGGAAGGCCTTCCCCATACAACACACCGCCACCTGCCCCTTACGTCTCGAACGGCGAAGCACAGCTTATACCACCCCCCCCACCCTCGCAACGCCGTGGCAATCGCACTGGTATAATCATTGGTGTTGTTGCGCTCGTGGTGGTTATTATTGTTGGAGGTGTTCTGGCTGTATCACATTTAGGAACACAGGGTAGTTCTACTAGCGCTACACCGACAGTTGCACCAGCCCAGGCTACCGAGGCTGCCCAGGCTCATGCAACAACGACAGCTATCAGCGCTCTCACTGCTACTGCACAAGCCCAGGCTTCGGCGACTGCTTCAGTGATTGCTGCTAATCCTAACCCCTATACTCCCGGTAGTGGGCAATTAGCTCTCATTGACCCTTTGAGCGATAATAGCAAGGGCTATGCATGGGATGCGAGCACTCATACGGATGGCACATGTGCCTTTAGCGGGGGAGCTTATCATTCAAGCACGCCGAAAACGCAGTTCTTCTACGTCTGTGCTGCGGAAACCACCGACTTTAGCAACTTCGCTTTTGAGGCGCAGATGAAGATTCTTCAGGGCGATTGTGGTGGAATGATCTTCCGCGCTGAGAGTAAAAGCGGCAAACTGTACTTCTTAGAAGTGTGCCAGGATGGAACGTACCTTTTCTCTCGCTACCTGGACTATACTGGGAACAATGTCAAGGATTTAGCGGGCGGTTCTTCAGCAGCCATTACGACCGGGCTGAACCAATCCAATGTGATTGCTGCTGTAGCGCAAGGCAGCACACTGCGCATATATGTGAATAAACAGAAAATTGCAAGCGCGAGCGATAGCACTTTCAGCCACGGACAAATTGGCCTGTTCGCTGATGGCAATAGTCATCCCACCGAAGTGGCCTTTAACAATGTGAAGGTATGGACGTATTAAATTTCTTGCTCCAAGCCAGCCTCTTCCCAGGCTTCCATCCCACCTACGACATTGAATAGTTGTGTAAATCCGTGCCTTTGCAGAAGAGAACAAGCGATGGAACTGCGCTGTCCGCTGGCACATATCGAGGCCAGTGGTTGGGAGTTATCGAGTTCTTGCCAATGCTGTTCGAGAAAATAGTAGGGGATATGTGTGGCTCCCTTGATATGTCCCTCCTCCCATTCACCCTGGTCGCGCACATCCAGGACTTTGAGGTCGTGACGCATTGAGTGTAGCGTCTCAACTGTGATCTGGTCCAATTGTTGTACTGGCAAGTTGGCCTCCTGCCACGTGGCCATGCCACCATCCAGGTAACCTATGACCTGGTCAAAGCCTACTACAGAAAGTTGATCGATAGCTTCGCGCAGATCTGGTTCATTTTTGACTACCAGTAACAAACGGTCTTCGAGAGAAACTACGAATCCAACACGAGTAGCAAAGGAAGAGCCACGCAGGTTGACATGTATAGCGCCTGGGATGTGTCCTGCGCCAAATGCGCGGGGCGACCGGGTATCGATTACCAGCGCTCCGTTCTCCATCTCACTCTGGAAGGTGAGCGCATCGAGAGGTCTGGGATAAAGCGGGGCTTCCACATGCGCAAAGTCATCGCGGTTACGTTCGACGATATTGTACATATTGGGTGGGCGCTGGGGCAGATTCTCGTTCATATCATGTATAAATTCTATACGTGAGCGCGCCGCGGCAGCAGTGTTGTGTTTGCGTTCAAACCCAATAGTCGAGCTGGTCCTGGAACTCATGCCACGTCCGCACAATGAACCAGCTACGTGCGCAGGATAGACTTCGACGCCATCATCGAGCTTTAGCAAGCGATTGAAGATGCTGTCGTAGAGTATGCTGGCTCCCTCTTCGCCGGGAACTGCGAGATCGGGACGAGCAATATCGCCGATAAAGAGCGAATCGCCTGTCAATACCAGCCAGGGCTCGTCGCTGCGGCTGGTGTCTGAGACGGTCAAGGCGATATGTTCGGGGCGATGTCCAGGTGTATGTATGACGCGCAGCCTGGCAACGCCAAATTGCAATTCGTCTCCATCTTTGAGATTTTTGTGTGGATATTTGACTCCTGCTTGCTCATGAACATAGATTTCGGCGCCTGTGCGGCGGCTAAGCTCTCCATGGCCTGAGATGTGGTCGGCGTGATTGTGGGTTTCGATTACTGCTTTGACCTGTAGCCCTTTCGCAGCGGCTATCTCTAAGATGTCGTCTACCATGTCCAAACGAGGGTCGATGACTGCGCATACACCTGTACTGGTGCAACCGACGATGTAGCTTGCGCATCCAAGGTCTTCTTTAACGATTTGTTTGAAGTACAACGTTGGACCTCCTGTTTTTGGCTATGTGCCGATAAACCGGGCGAGGGCTGGCACTTATCCGTCTCACCAACGCTGCTGCGCAGCTACCCTACGGGTCAGATGAGACGAAAGGAGAAGCCTCGCCCCTACATTTCACCAGACTCTACTATGCGCCGTGACATTTTTTGTATTTTTTACCGCTGCCGCACGGGCATGGATCGTTGCGCCCGATTTTGTTTGCCATCACAGTGCGTGCAGCAGTAGTCGCACCTGCTGCACGTCCCTGTCCGTTTTGACGACTGCTGCTACTCTGCCTGCGCGAAACGGTTCCTCGCTCTGCGCCATCGCTTTTCGCCTGGCCGCTGGCTTTGGCAATATCATCGATGTTTGTGCGGAGGTTGCGGGGAGCTTTGCGCTGTGGCTCAGGCCGCTTTACGGTGATAGTGATATTGCCGTGCAATAGCTTAAGCAATTCATCCACAATATAGTGTTGGATGGACATTTTCAGGTTATCGAACATACGGAACGCTTCGTTCTTGAACTCGACGAGTGGGTCTCGTTGTCCAATTGAGCGGAAATGGATGCTAGCGCGCATCACGTCCAGCGCATCAATGTGATCCATCCACAGGCGGTCTATAATCTGTAATGTGTAGGAGCGCTCTAAATCGCGTATGGTGGGAATGCCAAGGCCAGGATTTTCTGCTGCCAGTTTATCAAGTTGTTCGCCGCGCTCTTGATAGTGGTTTGCCACAAGCTCTGTCAGTTTCCTGGAAAGTTCGTCTTTGCGAACGGCGTGGATATTTTCCGGCAATATCTCGTCAGGGATTTGAATCCACGTTTCCAGGACAGCGAACAGTCTCTCCAATTGTTCTTCTTCTGTAATGATATGGCCAGGGACATGCATATCGACTATTTTTTTTACTTCGTCACGCATCATGCCGAGTACACGTTCATGCATATCAGCACGTTCAAGTACAGCACGGCGATCAGCATAGATCACTTCACGTTGTTTGGCAATCACATCGTCGTAATCGACCACGTTTTTACGAATATCGAAGTTGTATCCCTCGACTCTGGTCTGTGCCTGTTCGATGAAACGCGAAACCATGCCACTCTCAAGAGGCATATCTTCATCCATACCGACCATTTGCATCACTTTTGACACACGATCAGCGGCGAAGCGGCGCATCAGTTCGTCTTCTAACGATAAGAAGAAGCGTGAAGAACCCGGGTCACCCTGACGTCCGGAACGACCGCGAAGCTGGTTGTCGATACGGCGCGACTCGTGTCGCTCGGTACCAATGATACGCAAGCCACCTAACTCGACGACTCGTATATGATCCTCCTCGCACTCATGTATCTTTGCTTGCAATACTTCGTTCTTTTCCTCTTCAGACATATTGGCGATGTACTGCTGAATCGCTTCTTCTTTATCTGCTCGATCGTCCTCATCCTCCTCTGGCATCTCACGGATAAAGTCCACGTGCTCTGCATGCTTACGCAGGATGGTGTCAAAGTAACCGGCTGGATTGCCTCCCAACAGGATGTCCGTACCACGGCCAGCCATGTTGGTGGCAATGGTTACTGCTCCACTATGCCCCGCTTGTGCAACTATTTGCGCCTCACGCTCATGATGTTTTGCATTCAACACATTGTGCGATATACCCTGCCTGTCGAGCAGTTCTGAAAGATGTTCTGAGATCTCGACCGAGGTAGTCCCAACCAGGACCGGCTGGCCCTTCGCGTGAAGTTCCTTGATCTCTTCGACCACTGCATTGAATTTCCCGTCAGCCGTGCGATAAATCAGGTCGGGTAAGTCCTCACGGATCATGGGTTTATGGGTTGGAATGACAATTACGTCTAGCTTATAGATCTTGTGCATTTCTTCCGCTTCGGTCAGAGCGGTACCTGTCATCCCGGCCAGTTTCTTGTAGAGGCGGAAGTAATTCTGGAAAGTGATCGTAGCGAGTGTGTGGTTCTCTCGCTGTACCCTGACACCTTCTTTTGCCTCAATAGCCTGGTGTAAACCCTCACTGTAGCGACGTCCGGGCATCTGGCGTCCGGTGAACTCGTCAACGATAATCACTTCGTCGTCTTTCACGATATAGTCTTTGTCACGCTTGAAGATGACATGTGCTTTAATGGCGTTTTCCATGTAGCGTGTCAGATCGAGGTTCTCTTCAGCGTAAATGTTTTTGACACCTGCCAGTTTCTCGATCTTCTCGATTCCGGCTTCGGTCAGGATAACGGTGCGAGTCTTTTCCTCAATTGTATAGTCAGTTTCGTGCTGCAAACGAGGTGCCCAGCGGGCAAACTGGACATAGTGATCGGTGGATTCCTGTCCCTGGCCCGAGATGATGAGCGGGGTACGCGCTTCATCGATCAGGATGTTATCAACCTCGTCGACGATGGCGTAGTTCAATTCTCGCTGGACTACCTGGTCCAGCGAAACAACCATATTGTCACGCAGGTAGTCAAATCCGAATTCGTTGTTTGTGCCGTAAGTAATATCGGCGTTGTAGGCGGCTCGGCGTTCAGCCGTCTGCGGTTCGACAGCGTTGACGATGACGCCAACAGTAAGCCCCAGGAATTTGTAGATATGGCCCATCCACTCAGCGTCACGGCGCGCCAGGTAGTCGTTAACGGTGACGATGTGAACGCCTTTTCCGGCCAAGGCGTTCAGGTAAGCAGGTAAGGTTGCTACCAGCGTTTTTCCTTCACCAGTTTTCATTTCGGCAATTTTGCCCTGGTGAAGAACAACTCCACCGATTAATTGCACGTCAAAGTGGCGCATTTGAATAGTGCGCCAGCCAGCTTCGCGCACGACAGCAAATGCTTCTGGTAGCAGGTCTTCGAGTGTTTTACCCGTCTTGTAACGCTTTGCCATTTCTGGAATAAGTTCGTCTATTGCTTCAGCTTTAATAGCGACGAGTTCGCCCTGGAGGTGCTGTAAAATGTTGTTAAGCAGATCCTCGAGCCGCTCGTCCGCTCCCTCTTCCGCATTTGGGGCCTTGCGGCGAGCCTCCTCGAAGAGCGGCCACGCTTGTTCGAAAGCTTCATCCAGGTAATCATCATCTACCTCAGTTAACATTGGCTCGACTTTTTTGAGCAAAGCAAGAGTTGCTTGATGAGGGTCTTTGGTTTCGTCTGGCCACTCTTGAGTTTCCTCGGCCATGTCCATTGTGGCAGTGACTCTCAGTGAGTTGAGCGTTGGGTTCAGGCTTTCATACGCATTCTCGAAGCATTCAGAGAGGGTGTCTTGCAAGTTATCCTTGAGCATGTGCTCTGGGTCACGCTGTCTCTCGATTACCTTGCGCTGCTCAGTGATGGCAGCGTGCAGTTGCGCATCGGTGCATTTTGCTGCGAGTGGTTCTACTTTGTCTAATGCTTCGCGGAACAGCTTGACCAGTTCATCCTCAAGTACCATGCCGCCTTTGAGGTAAAGATAGAGTTGCGAGCGAAATTCTGTTGTTTTCGCGGCCAGTTCTTCGTCATTCAGCTTTTCGATGATTGGTTCGAACGCGTTTATTTTATCTATAATTGGCTGAATAGCATTCAGTTCTTTTTTATTGGGATCTCCCAGCATTTTCCCAAGTAATTGCATTGTTGTATGTTCTCCTGATGATTGGCTTTAGGGCTTTTATCTATCAATAATGATGACGCGTAGAAGTCAGCAAAAATTCTTATTCATTATACCATACGTTGAGGCAGCTAAGAGGGTTAGAAGCCGAAAATACCAGAGTTTTTGAGTGAAAAATCACCTATTGGCGGCTGATGTACCGCTACCATACTTCTTGAGCAACTCTCCTCGAGATATCCACACTTCCTGCGGATAAGAGCCATAGGTAGTTCCCTGGAGGAGTCGTCCCAGGCCCTTTTCATTGTAAAGTACCAGCAATCCGGTCATGAAAAGGCGATCAAACCAGGCCAGTAAATTCCAGGGACGCTCGCGTGTGGTAAAGCCAAGGCGGGTGCCTGCACGTCCCAACAATGTTACACCATAAATTGCCCGCAGATCTGTAG